>NZ_CAKAKP010000010.1:0-68640 GCF_916700555.1 Streptococcus sp. Marseille-Q5112 | reverse complement strand
CCAAGGGAAAATGGCGGGACTTGTTTGGCAATGATAATCCCATTCATGTGGAAGTTGGAAGTGGAAAGGGTGCCTTTGTTTCAGGTATGGCCAAGCAAAATCCTGACATCAACTATATCGGGATTGAATTGGTTAGTAAGTATCTTGACCGAATCAGTGGAGACAGTGAATGAAAATTTGTAAAGATTGTTTTGCAGATGAGATTCTAAAAAACGAAGTTAATATAGCTGAAAGGCAAGCTAGCTGTGACATTTGTTCAAATAATAATGTTTGTGTTTATGATACACAGTGTGACGACTATTTAATTCCATTTTTGAGCTCTCTCGTTTCTATTTTTTCTCCAGTAGATAAAATAGAAAATTTCCCAGTTGGGCAAGAAACGCTTCTAAAAACAGAAATGGCTACAAATTGGAATATATTTACTACTAAAGAGGAGTTCAAGATTCACCAAATGCTTTCTGAGATTTGTAAAAATCTATTCGAAGAAAGTCCTGAATTGTTAACGCACCCTGTTGGAGTAAAGCAGATGTATGACCCAATTTATTTAAAAGATCATTCATTGTTCAGTAAGAGTTGGGAAGACTTTGTTGACGACATTAAATATAACAATCGTTTTCATTCAAATCAAATTAATAAATGCATTCTAAGAAAGTATTGTGAAGCTATTCAAAAGACTTATTCAGAAGGAGAACAGTTCTATAGGTGCAGGATTTCAAAAGACGGGAAACCATTTGAACCAGAAGGGATAGGGGCACCTCCTAAAGGTAAATCGGCCGATGGAAGAGCTAATCCAAAAGGGGTTGTAATGCTTTATTTAGGTGATTCAGAGACGACAACAATACATGAAACAAGAACAGGTTTATATGATCATGTATGTATTGGCACTTTTAAGTTGAAGTCTGCAATAACAGTCATTGATTTTAAAAAAATAATTGAAATTAGCCCTTTTCAAGATGGTATTATTGATGATCTTGCTGAATTAGCGATTAATAAAAAAAATCTAAAAAAGATTGATTCTGAGATGGGGCGAGTAATGAGAAATTCTGATGATATTCTAGATTATATCCCTACTCAATATATAGCTGATTTTGTGAAATCTCTAACCAAACCAATTTCTGGAGAATTAATTTATCAAGGAATTGAATTCCGCAGCGTTATGAATCCCGAAGGATTCAATTTGGCTATATTTACGCCGGATTGTTTTGAGGTAATCGACATAAGGATGAAACGAATAAATCATATTTCTTATAGCTGGTAAGCTTAATACCTAATGAAGCTTTTCTACATACTTTTAGAGATATTCCGCACTCAATGCCGCCTTGTTTTATAATGAGGCGGTATTGAATGTTTAAAGGCTAAAAATGAAATAGGTTCAGTAAGTTTACTCGATGTTGTATTTTTTACTCGCAAATATAATTAGATTAAAACGAACGTTTGTGATATAATGTTATTAAATAATTCGCAAAAGAGGTTGAGAAATGAAACTGCTTATTGTCGGTTCGGGTGGTCGTGAACATGCGATTGCTAAGAAGTTGCTTGAGTCAAAAGAGGTAGAAAAGGTTTTTGTTGCTCCTGGGAATGATGGGATGACTCTGGATGGTTTGGAATTGGTAAATATCTCTATTTCCGAACATTCTAAATTGATTGACTTCGCAAAGGCTAACGATATTGCTTGGACCTTTATCGGGCCAGATGATGCCCTTGCGGCTGGTATCGTGGATGATTTCCATGCAGCTGGTCTCAAAGCCTTTGGTCCGACAAGATTGGCAGCTGAGCTGGAGTGGTCCAAGGATTTTGCTAAGGAAATCATGGTCAAATACGGTGTTCCGACAGCAGCCTATGGGACTTTTTCAGATTTCGAGGAAGCTAAGGCCTATATCGAAAAGCAGGGTGCGCCTATCGTAGTCAAGGCGGATGGATTGGCGCTTGGGAAGGGTGTCGTCGTTGCTGAGACAGTCGAGCAAGCAGTCGAAGCAGCTCACGAGATGCTTTTGGACAATAAATTTGGTGACTCAGGTGCGCGTGTGGTTATTGAGGAATTCCTTGAAGGAGAGGAATTTTCACTCTTTGCCTTTGTCAATGGTGATAAGTTCTACATCATGCCAACAGCTCAGGACCACAAACGTGCCTACGATGGCGACAAAGGGCCTAACACGGGTGGTATGGGCGCCTATGCGCCAGTTCCACACTTGCCACAGAGCGTGGTTGACACAGCAGTGGAGACTATTGTCAAGCCAGTCCTAGAGGGCATGATCCAAGAAGGGCGTCCATATCTGGGAGTTCTTTACGCAGGGCTTATCTTGACAGCTGATGGACCTAAGGTTATCGAGTTTAACGCTCGTTTCGGAGATCCAGAAACGCAAATTATCTTGCCTCGTCTGACATCTGACTTTGCACAAAATATTACGGATATTCTGGATGGCAAGGAGCCAACCATCACCTGGACAGACAAGGGTGTGACTCTGGGTGTGGTTGTCGCATCCAAGGGCTACCCGCTAGATTATGCAAAGGGTGTCGAGTTGCCAGCTAAAACCGATGGCGACACCATCACCTACTATGCAGGGGCTAAGTTTGCGGAAAATAGCAGAGCACTGCTATCAAACGGTGGACGTGTCTATATGCTCGTCACTACAGCAGCCACCGTCAAAGAAGCCCAAAACACCATCTACGGGGAACTCAACAAACAAAACACAGAAGGCCTCTTTTACCGAACAGATATTGGAAGCAAGGCTATTCGATAAAGATATAAGAAAAAGCGACGAAGTCGCCAAGTACGATAATGGTCGCCGTGGTGAAAAGACCAGAACAGTGAATGTTCTGGTCGGGGGAAACTTTGAGACCTTAGGCTCCAAGTTTAGGAATGAAACCGAAGGTTTGCTTCCGTCCCCACCACCTAAGACCATTATCAAAAAAGAAGAAAAGGAAAAATTATGACCAAACCAATTATTTCCATCATCATGGGCTCAAAATCCGACTGGGCAACCATGCAAAAAACCGCCGAAGTCCTAGACCGCTTCAGCGTTGCTTACGAAAAGAAGGTTGTATCTGCCCACCGCACACCAGACCTCATGTTCAAGCATGCAGAAGAAGCCCGTAGCCGTGGTATTAAGATCATCATCGCAGGTGCTGGAGGCGCAGCCCACTTGCCAGGAATGGTAGCTGCTAAAACAACCCTTCCAGTCATTGGTGTGCCAGTCAAATCTCGTGCTCTTAGTGGAGTGGATTCACTCTATTCCATCGTTCAGATGCCAGGTGGAGTACCAGTCGCAACCATGGCTATCGGTGAAGCAGGTGCGACCAACGCTGCCCTCTTCGCTCTCCGTCTCCTCTCAGTAGAGGATCAGTCTATCGCGACAGCATTGGCAGATTTTGCAGAAGAGCAAGGAAAAATCGCAGAGGAGTCTACAAATGAGCTCATCTAAAACAATAGGAATTATAGGTGGCGGTCAGCTGGGTCAGATGATGGCGATCTCAGCTATCTACATGGGTCATAAGGTTATCGCGTTGGATCCTGCGGCTGATTGCCCAGCCTCTCGCGTAGCGGAAATCATTGTGGCGCCTTATAATGACGTGGATGCTCTGCGTCAGTTGGCTGAGCGTTGCGATGTCCTCACCTATGAGTTTGAAAATGTCGATGCTGACGGTTTGGATGCGGTTATCAAAGAAGGTCAGCTTCCTCAAGGGACAGACCTGCTCCGCATTTCCCAAAATCGCATTTTTGAAAAGGACTTTCTCGCAAACAAGGCTCAAGTCACTGTGGCACCTTACAAGGTTGTGACTTCAAGCCAAGATTTGGCCGAGGTTGACCTGTCCAAGAACTATGTCCTTAAGACTGCGACTGGTGGCTATGACGGACATGGTCAAAAGGTCATTCGTTCAGCAGAAGATTTGGAAGAGGCCTATGAACTAGCAGATTCAGCTGACTGTGTCTTGGAAGAATTTGTCAATTTTGACCTTGAAATTTCTGTCATCGTGTCTGGTAATGGCAAGGACGTGACGGCTTTCCCAGTTCAGGAAAATATTCACCGAAACAACATCCTTTCAAAAACCATTGTACCTGCTCGCATTCCAGCAAGCCTAGCAGAAAAAGCTAAAGCTATGGCAGTGCGAATTGCAGAACAGCTCAAGCTATCTGGAACTCTCTGTGTGGAAATGTTTGCGACTGCTGATGACATCATTGTCAATGAAATTGCGCCACGTCCACACAATTCTGGCCACTATTCTATTGAAGCCTGCGACTTCTCTCAGTTTGATACCCATATTTTAGGTGTTCTGGGAGCACCATTGCCAGCTATCCAACTACATGCCCCAGCTGTCATGCTTAATGTCCTCGGCCAGCATGTCGAGGCTGCTGAAAAATATGTCACAGAAAATCCAAGCGCCCACCTCCACATGTATGGTAAAATAGAAGCGAAGCACAACCGCAAAATGGGGCATGTGACTTTGTTTAGTGATGTGCCGGATAAGGTTGAGGAGTTTGGGGAGTAAGACAGGCCCCCAGTTATAAGGTCCGTTGTCTTACCCCTGTAAGGTTGACTAGGCTTGTCGTAGGTGAAAAATCGACAAGAGAAGACAGGTAATTATTGGTAAAAAGGAATGATTGATAATGATTAGAGATCAAGAAGAACTATTAAACTCGGTGTACGACAAACAAATTCGAGATTATTTTAAAGAGGCATTAGATTGCTATAACACAAAAGCATATAAGGCATGTGTTATTCTATCTGTTATTGCTGGCATGGACGATTTGTTTAAAAAAATTGATATGTTATCTACCGAATTTAATGAGAGTCAAAGAAGCCAATTTGATAGAATTAGAATTCAACGGAATAATTCTAAACCATTTGAAAGAGATTTGATAAATTTCTGTAATGAAGATGGTTTTGGAATTTTATCCAGATATGAAATTAAGGAGTTGGAATATTGTTTTGATTTAAGAAATAGTTTCGCGCATCCTTCTGAGGAGGAATGCACGGCAGAAAAAGCAAGATATGTATTTTCAGTAATGATTGATTTAGTTTCTTCAAAGAAAATGTTGGGAGGTTATATTTACATAGAGTCTCTGATAAATCAAATCGGTAGACAGTTTTATTATCCTGTGCTTGATGCTTCATCTGTTATAGATGTTACTTCAAATGCTTTAAAATTTGTTGATAATAAAAAGTATGTTATATTATTAAAAAAAATATTGGATAAGTTGAGAGATAGAGAAACTACAAATTATGAGTATTTTATATCTACCTTAATAGACAATATAGATGATATTGAGGAATTGAATCAAACCATTGAACCTGCGTTAACGGAGGGATTTATACGATATTCATCTTTTAAGATAATTTATAGGCTTCATCCAGATGTTTTCCAGAAATTTGATAGTATCAACAGTCAAAAAATATTAAGAATCTTACTTAAACCGAGCGCTCCTAAACAGTTGTTGTGTGATATTTTTCAAGAATTTGTAAAAGTTCACAAAAACTTGTCAGAACAAATTATACAAGATATTTGTGAAAATTTAATAAAGGAAGACAATGATTCATATGGCAAATTCTACGAACTAGATAAAGAAATGAAAAGATTCTTACGAATACTTTATGAACATTTATCTAAAGAGAGTGCTATCCAAAAAATAGAGAATATAGTTGATACATTCAAAGATAAAAAGATTAAGTCTATCAATCTTATAATCTCATTACTATTTGATCTTAAAGAAAATGTTTTAGTGAAAAAACTTTTAGATATTTTGAAAGAAAAAATTATTTCACAAACATATAGTAAAAGTAATCCAGCAATTGAAGAATTTTGTGAGTTAATGCCTAAGGATTTTGATTGTATGGAAAGTATCGATATTTTAGATTTTTCTTTTTATTATTGAAGCTTCTGAAAGAGGTTCTACAAGCGCTCATCCAATTGTTGACAACTTTACTGAGAATGCTTTTTTCCAGTATGTTGAAAAATCTATAATCGATATGAATGATGATTACTTTAGCGAAAGTTTTTATAAAAAACATGATAGGTTTATAATCTACAACTGGAGAAAAATAGCTGAGAAAGCTAAAGATTCAAATATCGCAAATAAGTATAATGAGTATTGGAAAAAAAGAATGCAGTATCAAACTGACGAATTTCAGTTTTTATAGAATAAAATAAACAAACAGAAAGGAACAAGGGCACCGTATCCTCTAAACTGAATACGGGCTACGGACTTTCCAATTGTAAACAAAGAAAGGGAATGGGTATCTAGTTTGCAGAACTGAATCTGGGCGGAAAGCTCGGAATTTAGATAAACCTCCTAGGACGGAAGCGTCCGTTGTTGGTTTCCTAAAATTCAGTCGCTTTCTAGTCGCCATTGGTATCTTAAACATGATCGACCGTTACTCTCGCCCTGAGATGGCGAACATTTGGAGTGAAGAAAATAAATACCGTGCTTGGCTTGAGGTGGAAATCTTGGCTGACGAGGCATGGGCTGAGTTGGGGGAAATCCCTAAGGAAGACGTGGCTTTGATTCGTGAAAAAGCGGACTTTGACATCGACCGTATTTTGGAGATTGAGCAGGAGACGCGCCACGATGTGGTAGCTTTCACGCGTGCGGTTTCTGAGACTCTTGGTGAAGAGCGCAAGTGGGTCCACTATGGTTTGACCTCTACCGACGTGGTGGATACGGCCTATGGTTACCTTTACAAGCAAGCCAACGACATCATCCGTCGTGACCTTGAAAACTTCACTAACATTATCGCTGATAAGGCTAAGGAGCACAAGTTCACCATCATGATGGGGCGTACCCACGGGGTGCATGCTGAGCCGACAACTTTTGGTCTTAAATTGGCGACTTGGTACAGCGAAATGAGGCGCAATATCGAGCGTTTCGAGCATGCGGCTGCTGGTGTGGAAGCTGGTAAAATCTCTGGTGCGGTTGGGAACTTTGCCAACATCCCACCATTCGTAGAGCAATACGTCTGCGACAAATTGGGTATCCGTGCTCAAGAAATCTCTACACAGGTGCTTCCTCGTGATCTTCACGCTGAGTACTTTGCGGTTCTTGCCAGCATCGCGACTTCTATTGAGCGTATGGCGACTGAGATTCGTGGTTTGCAAAAATCAGAACAACGTGAAGTGGAAGAATTCTTTGCCAAAGGGCAAAAAGGTTCATCTGCTATGCCTCACAAACGCAACCCTATCGGTTCTGAAAACATGACAGGTTTGGCGCGTGTTATCCGTGGTCACATGATTACGGCCTATGAGAATGTTGCTCTCTGGCATGAACGTGATATCTCTCACTCATCAGCTGAACGTATCATAACACCGGATACGACTATTTTGATTGACTACATGCTCAACCGTTTTGGAAATATCGTCAAGAACTTGACAGTCTTCCCAGAAAACATGATCCGCAATATGAACTCTACTTTTGGTCTTATCTTTAGCCAACGTGCTATGTTGACCTTGATTGAGAAAGGCATGACCCGTGAGCAAGCCTATGACTTGGTGCAACCAAAAACAGCCTACTCTTGGGACAACCAAGTAGATTTCAAACCACTTCTCGAAGCAGATCCAGAGGTGACATCACGCCTCACGCAAGAAGAAATCGACGAAATCTTTAATCCTCTTTACTACACTAAACGAGTGGATGATATCTTTGAACGTCTTGGATTAGGAGAGTAAAGGTAATGAACGTGGACAATGTACTAGCTTGGTTGAGTAATGTAATTAGAACCACACCGGATGGTATAATTCAATCATTAATTGTAAGTATTGTTATGCTAGTTCTTAGAAAAACATTACCTAAACTACCACGGATAGGTTCAAGATTTTCTGGGTGGATTAATAAATTATCACACTTTTTTAACAACAACTCATTAGAAATTTCTGAGAATACAAAAATAATTCCAACTCCTGCATATATTCCAGGAGAGGATTTTCAACTTAAAAGAAAGAAAACTAAGCCTACTCAATATAACAAAAATATGAGCGATTCTGATTTTTGGGGGATGATTATCTTATATTTAGTACTTATTAGTGGTATTGTTTATATGTTTATTAAGTATATAAATGAAATTTCGCTTGTTTTAAAATGGTATGGTTCAATTCCTCTGCTGACTTCAATTATAATTTTGTTTCTTATTGCAATTAGTTGGCGTATTCAAAAATCTACATTAATTTATCTTTTCTATTCAATCCCTATATCTATACTTACTATTTATTATGGAATTAATCTATTAACAATTTCTGAAGGAATGTCAGCAACCGTAACTGATAGCAGGTTTATTAGCAGTATTTATATAATATTTGGTTTATTGATTGCAGTTGCACAGCAATTTATAGCATATTTTATGATATTTAGAAACTTATTGATTCATTTTGCAAGAAAAAGAAAAGTACCTGAGTTTATAAAAAGGACTATATATAATACATCATTTTTAGAGTCGCAAGTTTTATTAATTATAATGATTATTGTTTTTTCAGTACTATCTTATTTGATGACTTCGGGTATATTGATTTCGTGGATTCAAAATTATTCAAAATAAGATGATAGGAGTTTAATAATTTAAAAAATCATCTTTAGCCAACGTGCTATGTTGACCTTGATTGAAAAAGGCATGACCCGCGAGCAAGCCTATGATTTGGTGCAACCAAAAACAGCCTACTCTTGGGACAATCAAGTAGATTTTAAACCACTTCTAGAAGCAGATCCAGAAGTGACCTCACGCCTGACTCAAGAAGAAATCGATGAAATCTTCAACCCTCTTTATTACACTAAGCGAGTGGACGATATCTTTGAACGTCTAGGACTGGGTGATTAATTAAACAATAAACAGCGAGCTTCAATCTCGCTGTTTATTGTTTATCGAAAAGACTTAGTCTTCTTTTCTTTTAGTGAGTCCATAGGCTGTTAGTGTGGCCATGAGTCCTGCGACTACTAGTCCTGCAGAATCGTGACTTCCTGTTTCAGGAAGTTTTTTCTCTGTTGCCACAGGAGCTGGACCTTGAGGAAGAGCTTTGTTTTCCTCAGCAGGAGCAGTTGCTGGAGCTGGTTGGCTTGGGATTTCTAGTTTTGGTTTTTCTTCAGCAATAGCGGCTTGTCCGTTTTCATCGCCTACATGTGTTACCATAGTTCCGACTTCGACTATTTGAGTAACAGCTTCCTGTGCTACGACACTATTTACAAGTGCTTTCACTTCCTTGCCATCAACAGTACTCACAGAGTAGAAGTTTGTACGGTGCCCGTTGACACCTTTAGTAATGACTTGTGTTTTTCCTTTGAGCAAGAGTGGATTTTCACGAGTCACTGTGGTAAATGGAATTTCTTCTTCTTGGATATCCAGTCTAGGTTTTACCTCAGTAGTTGGTGCAAGACCACTTTCATCACCCTTGTGAGTTACAGGAGCGCCGACTTCAACCACTTGGTTTACAACTTCTTTGGTTACCTGGCTATCAAGGACTGTTTCTGTTGTTTTTCCATTTTCAGTGAGTACAGAGATGTAATGAGTTCGTTCACCTTTGACTCCTGCTGTAATAATATTTTCCTGACCAGCTGGGAGGTTAGGATTTTCTTTCTTGATAACTTCAAATGGAATTTCTTCAGTTCTTGTGATGAGTTCTGGACTGGTTTCAACATTGGCAGCCACTTCATTTTCATCCAGGCTTCCTGAATGAGTTGCAGCTGGTTTAAGACCTAAGCGAGCGGCTTTTAGGTTGGCTACAAGTGTGTCAAGCTCAGCTTGTTTATTACGGTTGAGGTTGTAATTTAGAGCTGTTTTAGCTGCGTCAAGGGCCTCAAGACTTTCTTTACTATATCCTTCTAAGTTTGTAGGAGTTTTAGCTAATTCTTCGCGGAGGGCATTATAATTAGCACGGAAGTAGTCTTTGTTGTGATCTGCAAAGGCAGTCATAAGTTCAAAGATTTCTTCCTCCTTGTACTCAGCGCTTGGTCTATCTGCCCAGATAGCAAGCATACTTCCGACTGTTGGAAGGTCTACTTCAGGATATTTGGTAGAAGCTAGTTGATTGAATGGTGTTTTTCCAGTATTCTCAATAGCTTTCTTGAGGAAACCACCACCATCTTCTGGTTTTTGACCGAGAATGTAGTACCAGTCACCGTTGGTATTCAAGAACTTATAACCCTTGCTTGCTAGGTATTGAGGTGATGCGAGGTTGTAGCCCCACCAGCCTTTAGACCAGTAAGAAATCAAGACATCTTTGTCAAACTGAACATCGTCCTTGTCCTCATAATAGAAGCCATCGTTGAAGGCCATTGGTTGTAGCCCTCTTTCCTTAGCCATAGCAGCAAGGCTGTTAGAATAGTCTGCGAACTTGTTATAGAGTCCATACCATTTGAGGTAGTACCAACCTTGAGCGTTTGTCGCATCATTGGCATACTCATCTGTACCATAGTTGAAAATCTTTGTTTTTCCTGCAAAGAAGTCCATGTATTTACCGATGAGGGCTTTTACAAAGTTCATCGCTTCTTCGTTTCTCAAGTCCATAGTTGTTTTGGAGACTTTGTCAAAGTGGGCTTGAGGATTTTTAATACCCAATTTTTCCATGGCAACCAGCATAGCATCCATGTGACCTGGACTGTTAATAGCTGGGATGAGACCGATGCCCTTAGATTTAGCGTATTCAATTAGTTCTGTCACTTCTGCCTGTGTTAGTGCAGTGCCGTTTGGATCGTCGTAGTAAGCTTTAGTTCCTTCGATAATAGCTTTTTTAACGTCATCACTAGCATAGGTTTTTCCGTTGGCAGTAATGGTCATATCATCGAGTAAGAATCGAAGTCCGTCATTTCCTAGAAGGAGATGAACATCAGAATATCCGAGCTCACTGGCCTTATCTACGATGCGTTTGAGCTGGTCCAGAGTAAAGTATTTGCGTCCAGCATCGATTGAGATTACCTTGTTTTTGGCAAGTTTTTCAACCTCACGTTTAGCTTCTTCTTCTTTTTGAGCTTCTGGTGTGAAGGTCAAATTGCTGACTGCTTCTTGAAGTTTTGCAATTGCTTGGTCAATCGTGTCTTGTTGGGCACGGCTGAGGTTGCTATCAAGTGAACGGATGGCTTTTGCCGCTTCGTTAACCGCTGCGACACTTTCTGCAGTATAACGGTTAAGGTCTTTTGGTACCTCGTTAAGTGCTTTTTCTGCAGACTCATAATCAGCTGCGAAGTATTCAGCGTTAGAATTTGCGAATTGCCGCATGAGTTTGAAGAGTCGTGATGGTGAATAACGTGCAGATGGAGTGTCAGCCCAAGCAGCTACCATACCACCGATGATTGGGATATCAGCTCCTTCTGTTTTTGGTACAGAAGTGATTGGTGTGTTTTTAATACCATTGAGCCCCTGATCGAGATTGTACCAACCTTGGCCATCTGCATTTCGCCCAAGAACATAGTACCAAGCATCGTTAGTGTTTAGGATTTGGTGACCTTTTTCTACTAGAAGTTTAGAAGAAGCGACGTCGTAACCTCCCCAACCACCAGTCCACATTGAAACGATGATATCTTTGTCAAAAGTTCCGAAGCTAGTATCACTATTGTAGTAAATACCATCATTGAAGGCCATTGGTTTTAGACCGTGTGATTTTACAATACGAGCTAGGTCATTGGCGTAGGCAATAAATTTTTCATATCCTTTTACAGGGTAGCCTTCGTTTGGATAGTATTTATCAGCTTGAAGAACGCTCCAACCTTTAGCGTTTGTTGCATCATTGGCATATTCATCCAGTCCGATGTTGAAGATTTCAGTCTTTTTCGCGAAATAAGCAGCATATTTATCGATAAGGGCTTTTGTAAAAGCGACTGCTTGTTCGTTGTCAAGATCGACAGTACGGGCTGATTCCTTCCCAAAATAGTTAAAGTTAGGGTTTTGGATTCCCAATTCTTTCATGGCATTGAGGATTGCATCCATGTGACCAGGACTATTTACTGTTGGAATGAGACCGATACCTTTATCTTTGGCATAGTTAATCAAATCTGTCATTTGACTTTCTGTTAAGTGATTGCCGTTTGGATCGTTGTAATAATCATTTGTACCTTTTTCAATGGCACGTTTGACATCGTCACTGGCATAGGTCTTGCCGTTAGCTGTGATGCTCATATCGTCCAACATGAAGCGGAGCCCATCATTTCCAACTAATAGGTGTAAATCAGTGTAGCCATAATGTTTCGCTTTGTCAATGATTTCCTTGAGTTGTTCTGGTGAGAAATATTTACGTCCAGCATCAATAGAAACAATTTTCTTTTTAGCTAGTTTTTCATTTACAGTTGTAGCACGTTCCTTTCCTGCCTCTGTTGCCGGTTTGTCAGCCTCTGCTTTCGCTACATCTTTTTTAGCTGGTTTATCCTTGTCAGTCTTGTCAGTATTTGACTCTTTAGAATCAGCCTCTTTCTTAGGGCTAGCTTCTTCTGCCTTTTTATTAGCAGTTTCTTTTTCAGCAGAAGTTGGAGTTACCACTTCTTCTTTATCACTAGGAGTTGAACTAACTTCCTCTTGTGGTTTTTCTTCTGTTTTTGGAAGACTAGCTACCTTATCAGCAGCTGGAATTTCTGTTTCTACAGTTTTTGGAGCTTCTGGTTGAAGCTCTGCTTTAGGTGTTTCCTCAGTCCGATTTTCGGATGATTGAGGGGAATCAGAAACCGTATGGATGGTCGGTTGGTTTTCTGTAGTAGTAGGAGTAACTCCATCGGCTGTAACAGTCTGTGCTTGGAAGGCGAATCCAATTAGAACAGAAGCTGCTCCTACAGCGTATTTACGAATAGAAAAACGCTGTTGTTTTTCATGTTTCATTGCAAAACCTCCTGATTGCATTGTTATATTGATAGCGTTTACATAAATCAACACCTTTATTTTATTTCTTATATTAACGAGAGTCAAGAGGAGATGACAAAAAACTATAATAAGTATAAAAAAATATAAAATTTAAACTTAAGATTTCAGATTGGTCGGAAAAGATACATATATATATCTAGTAGAATCTTTTTGGTTCTATTTCTATAAAATACTCCACAAATTATAGAATCTTCCAAAAATAGGTAAGCGCTACCTTTTTGGTGTGGTATAATAAGTATAGAAAAAGCCCAAGCGTTTAGGCTCAGGCTTTCTTCTTAGTGATCACGGTCACATGAAATGAATTTGATTTTGTAGTAATCCGCTCGTTTGTATGTTTCGCTGAATGCGAGAACTTGACCAGTAGACTCTAGTTTAGTAGTCTTGGTTTGTAAAACGGTTGGGAATTGTTCATCGACTCCGAGGACCGAAGCCGCATGTTCTGGAGTTGGAAATGCTATTTCATTGATTTCTTCAAAATGTTCATCATTCATGTGAATGTGGTAATCCAATTTGAAACGGTTATAGATAGAGCTATAATATTCAAGATTTGGATAATTTGCGTTGATGTATTGTTCTGGAATGTAAGATGTATGGTAGATGTAAACAACACCACCTGTTTCGCGAACGCGTTCAATCTTGTAGTAGAACTGATCTCCGCGTAGTCCGAGTTTTTCTAAGTAGCTTAGTTTGTTTCCACGCTCAATAGAAAGGACGGTAACTTTATCATCTTTAGTTTCAAAAACTTCTACATCTGAAAACTCTACGAGTTTATGTTTGCGTGCGCGTGAAACGAATGTACCCTTTCCTTGTTGACGGACAATATAGCCATCCTTGGCAAGGTCGTTTAAGGCGCGGACAACTGTGATAGAACTCACATCATACATTGCAATCAATTCAGCTTCAGTGTAGAATTTATCTCCACTGGCAAATTGACCAGAAATGATTTTGTTCTTTAACTCATCTTTAATATATTGATACTTTGGAATTGCCATATTTTCACCTCGATTTTCCTTCTCCGTTAAAGATTTTACCATAAAACTGGAAAGAATAGTAGCCTTTTGAATAAAAAAATTAGAATAATAGGCTATAAGGTTAATTTACATAGGAATAAATAGAAAAATCTACATTTTTATACATGGTGCTAAAATGTTGTTATGACTATAGATTACGAGATTTTTATAAGTTTTTTGTGTAAAATTTAGTGAAAAATGAAAAAAATTGTGAAAACCTATTGACAAATGCAAGATATTGAGATATATTTACTATATCAACAAATGAAAGCGTAAACTTTAGTTGTCAGAAGGTAAGAACATGACACGATTTGAGATACGAGATGATTTTTATCTCGATGGAAAATCATTTAAGATTTTATCTGGCGCCATTCATTATTTTAGGGTTCCTCCAGAAGATTGGTATCATTCGCTCTATAACTTGAAGGCTCTTGGTTTTAATACAGTAGAGACTTATGTGGCCTGGAATTTACACGAGCCTCGTGAGGGTGAGTTTCACTTTGAAGGAGCTCTGGATTTGAAGCGATTTCTTGAGACAGCACAAGATTTGGGTCTCTACGCTATCGTTCGTCCCTCTCCCTTCATCTGTGCGGAGTGGGAATTCGGTGGCTTACCAGCCTGGCTCTTAACAAAGAATATGAGACTTCGTTCCTCAGATCCTGCTTATATTGAAGCTGTCGGTCGCTACTATGACCAGCTCTTGTCACAGTTGGTGCCACATTTGTTGGACAATGGTGGCAATATCCTCATGATGCAGGTTGAAAATGAGTATGGTTCTTATGGAGAAGATAAGGCTTATCTGAGAACAATTCGACAGTTGATGGAAGAGCGTGGCGTAACCTGTCCTCTCTTTACATCAGATGGTCCATGGAGAGCTACTCTGAAAGCTGGAACCTTAATCGAAGATGACCTCTTTGTAACAGGAAACTTTGGTTCTAAAGCTCCGTACAATTTTTCACAGATGCAGGAATTCTTTGATGAACATGGCAAGAAATGGCCACTCATGTGTATGGAGTTCTGGGATGGCTGGTTCAATCGTTGGAAGGAACCGATTATCACACGGGATCCCAAAGAATTGGCAGAAGCTGTTCGAGAGGTTTTGGAACAAGGCTCCATCAATCTTTACATGTTCCACGGTGGTACAAACTTTGGCTTCATGAATGGTTGCTCGGCTAGAGGAACCTTGGATTTGCCACAAGTTACATCTTATGATTACGATGCCCTTCTAGATGAAGAAGGAAATCCAACTGCCAAATATCTGGCAGTCAAGAAGATGATGGCAACACATTTTCCAGAGTATCCGCAGTTGGAACCACTCTACAAAGAGAGTATGGAGTTGGATGCTATTCCACTAGTTGAAAAAGTTTCCTTGTTTGAAACCTTGGATAGCTTATCTAGTCCAGTAGAAAGCCTCTATCCTAAAAAGATGGAGGAGTTGGGACAAAGCTATGGCTATCTACTCTATCGAACAGAAACAAACTGGGATGCAGAAGAAGAAAGACTTCGTATCATTGACGGTCGAGATAGGGCTCAGCTTTATGTCGATGGTCAGTGGGTAGAAACCCAATATCAGACAGAGATTGGGGAAGATATTTTTTATCAAGGTAAAAAGAAAGCGCTATCTAGGATAGATATCTTGGTAGAAAATATGGGGCGTGTCAACTATGGACATAAGTTCTTAGCAGATACGCAACGTAAGGGAATTCGGACAGGGGTTTGTAAGGATTTGCACTTCTTATTAAACTGGAAACACTATCCACTCCCACTGGATAATCCTGAGAAAATTGATTTTTCAAAAGGATGGACAGAAAAGCAACCAGCCTTTTATGCTTATGATTTTACAATCGAAGCGCCAAAGGATACTTACCTAGACTTGTCTGAGTTTGGTAAGGGAGTTGCCTTTGTCAATGGGCAGAATCTAGGACGTTTTTGGAACGTCGGCCCAACCCTCTCGCTTTATATCCCTCATAGCTATCTCAAGGAAGGTGATAACCGCATCATTATCTTTGAAACAGAAGGTGAATATAAAGAAGAGATTTATTTAACTCGTAAACCTACACTAAAACACATAAAGGGGGAAAACTTATGACAATTGTAGGATGCCGTATCGATGGACGTTTGATCCACGGACAAGTAGCCAATCTTTGGGCTGGAAAACTAAATGTTTCACGTATTATGGTTGTAGATGACGAAGTTGTCAACAACGACGTTGAAAAGAGTGGTTTGAAACTAGCGACACCACCAGGTGTAAAATTGAGTATTTTGCCAATTGAGAAAGCGGCAGCCAATATTCTTGCTGGAAAATACGATAGCCAACGTCTCTTTATCGTGGCTCGTAAACCAGACCGCTTCCTTGGCTTGGTCGAAGCAGGTGTACCACTGGAAACCCTCAATGTTGGGAATATGTCTCAAACACCAGAAACTCGTGCCATCACACGTTCTATCAACGTAGTGGACAAGGATGTGGAAGATTTCCACAAATTGGCAGAAAAAGGTGTTAAACTTACTGCTCAAATGGTTCCAAATGATCCAATTTCAGACTTTTTGAGCTTATTAAAATAGGAAAAAATTTTTAGGAGGTCATTGTTATGATACAATGGTGGCAAATTTTACTTCTCACTTTGTACTCAGCTTATCAAATCTGTGATGAGTTGACGATCGTTTCATCTGCAGGTTCCCCTGTATTTGCTGGTTTCATTACTGGTTTAATTATGGGAGATGTGACTACTGGTCTGCTTATCGGTGGTAACTTGCAACTGTTCGTTCTTGGGGTTGGTACCTTCGGTGGTGCTTCTCGTATCGACGCAACTTCTGGTGCGGTTCTTGCGACAGCCTTCTCTGTTTCACAAGGAATTGATGCATCACTTGCGATTACAACAATCGCTGTGCCAGTAGCAGCTCTCTTGACTTACTTCGACGTTCTTGGACGTATGACAACTACTTTCTTCGCTCACCGTGTGGATGCTGCAATCGAACGCTTTGACTATAAAGGTATTGAACGCAACTACTTGCTTGGTGCGATTCCTTGGGCTCTATCTCGTGCCCTTCCAGTCTTCTTTGCCCTTGCTTTTGGTGGTGCCTTCGTACAATCAGTGGTAGACTTCGTTGAAGCCTACAAATGGGTTGCAGATGGCTTGACACTTGCAGGACGTATGCTTCCAGGTCTTGGATTTGCAATCTTGCTTCGTTACCTTCCAGTTAAACGTAACCTTCACTACCTTGCAATGGGATTTGGTTTGACAGCAATGTTGACTGTTCTTTACTCATATGTAACAGGTCTTGGTGGCGCTGTTGCAGGTATTATCGGTACTCTACCTAAAGATGTTGCTGAAAAAATTGGTTTCGTGAACAACTTCAAAGGATTGTCTATGATTGGTATCTCTATCGTAGGTATCTTCCTAGCAGTGCTTCACTTCAAAAATAGCCAAAAAGTAGCTGTAGCAGCACCTTCTACACCATCAGAAAGTGGGGAAATCGAAGATGACGAATTCTAATTACAAACTTACAAAAGAAGATTTTAATCAAATCAACAAACGTAGCTTGTTTACTTTCCAATTAGGTTGGAACTATGAACGTATGCAAGCTTCTGGCTACCTTTACATGATCTTGCCTCAATTGCGTAAAATGTATGGGGATGGAACTCCTGAATTGAAAGAAATGATGAAAGTTCATACTCAATTCTTCAATACTTCACCATTCTTCCACACAATTATCGCTGGTTTTGACCTTGCCATGGAAGAAAAAGATGGTGTAGGTTCAAAAGATGCCGTTAACGGTATCAAGACAGGTTTGATGGGACCATTCGCTCCTCTTGGAGATACTATCTTTGGTTCACTTGTACCTGCTATCATGGGATCTATCGCAGCAACTATGGCTATCGCTGGCCAACCTTGGGGTATCTTCCTTTGGATCGCAGTTGCAGCAGCGTATGACATCTTCCGTTGGAAACAGTTGGAATTTGCTTACAAAGAAGGGGTTAACCTTATCAACAACATGCAAAGTACTTTGACAGCCTTGATTGACGCTGCATCTGTACTTGGTGTCTTCATGATGGGTGCTCTTGTAGCAACAATGATCAACTTTGAAGTTTCTTATAAATTGCCAATCGGTGAAAAGATGATTGACTTCCAAGACATCTTGAACTCAATCTTCCCACGCTTGCTTCCAGCAATCTTTACTGCCTTTATCTTCTGGTTGCTTGGTAAGAAAGGTATGAACTCTACAAAAGCAATTGGTATCATCATTGCTCTTGCATTAGGTCTTTCATTCATCGGTAAATTCTTACTTGGAATGGGCGCATAATTTATGGTTAAATCATTAATTTTGGTGAGTCATGGTCGCTTCTGTGAAGAACTTAAAGGTAGCACAGAAATGATTATGGGTCCACAAGAAAATATTCATGCTGTAGCTCTTCTTCCAGAAGATGGTCCAGAAGAATTTACTGCAAAATTTGAAGCAGCTATTGAAGGTTTGGATGATTTCCTAGTCTTTGCGGATCTTCTCGGTGGAACACCATGTAACGTGGTCAGCCGTTTGATCATGGAAGGTCGTGACATCGAACTTTACGCAGGGATGAATCTGCCAATGGTGATTGAATTTATCAATGCGAGCCTTACAGGCGCAGATGCGGACTATAAGAACCGTGCTGCAGAAAGTATTGTGAAAGTCAATGACCTCTTAGCGGGCTTCGATGATGACGAAGATGAATAAGATGTGACAACGTGAAAATTGTTAGAGCATTTTATATAGAATATACATGGGAATGGGGCTTACTCCCATTCCCATCTTTAATAGAAAAAGAGGAACTCAATGCTACATTATACAAAAGAAGACTTGCTCGAATTGGGTGCAGAAATCACTACACGTGAAATCTACCAACAGCCTGATGTATGGAAAGAAGCTTTTGAATCTTATCAAGCAAAACGTGAAGAAATTGCAGCCTTCCTACAAGGGATTGCTGATAAACATGACTATATCAAGGTTATCTTGACAGGTGCAGGGACTTCTGCTTATGTAGGAGATACCTTGGTACCTTACTTTAAGGAAGTCTATGACGAACGCAAATGGAATTTCAATGCTATTGCGACAACTGATATCGTTGCCAATCCAGAAACTTATTTGAAAAAAGATGTGGCAACTGTCCTTGTGTCTTTTGCTCGTAGTGGGAACTCACCTGAAAGTGTGGCGACTGTTGATTTGGCCAAAGCCTTGGTGGATGAGCTTTATCAAGTGACGATTACTTGTGCTGCAGATGGGAAATTGGCTCTTCAAGCTCATGGAGATGACCGCAATCTCTTGCTTTTGCAACCAGCTGCCTCTAATGATGCTGGATTTGCTATGACTTCTAGCTTTACATCTATGATGTTGACAGCTCTCTTGGTCTTTGATCCTACAGAATTTGCTGTTAAAGCTGAACGTTTTGAAGTTGTATCTAGTCTTGCCCGTAAAATTCTAGACAATGCAGAAGATGTCAAAGAGCTTGTTGATTTAGACTTTAACCGTGTTATCTACCTTGGCGCTGGTCCTTTCTTTGGCCTTGCTCATGAAGCTCAGCTCAAGATTTTGGAATTGACAGCTGGTCAAGTTGCGACCATGTATGAAAGCCCAGTTGGCTTCCGTCACGGTCCAAAATCTCTTATTAACGAAGATACAGTTGTTTTGGTCTTTGGTACAACGACAGACTACACTCGTAAGTACGACTTGGACTTGGTTCGTGAAGTTGCTGGTGACCAGATTGCTCGTCGTGTTGTGCTTTTGAGTGATCAAGCCTTTGGTCTTGAAAATGTCAAAGAAGTGGCCCTTGGTTGTGGCGGTGTCTTGAACGATATTTACCGTGTCTTCCCTTACATCGTTTATGCCCAACTCTTTGCCCTATTGACTTCACTCAAGGTAGAAAATAAACCAGATACACCGTCTCCTACAGGTACAGTAAACCGTGTGGTACAAGGTGTTATCATCCACGAATATCAAAAGTAATACTGCGTTTATAGATTCTTGATAAAGGGGTTTGTAAATCATACAAGTAAACCATAGATTGTCAATTCGCTTTCTATGGTTTGTTTGATTGAGAGAAATAGAAAAAGGAGAAGAGAATGAAAGCATACACAGAGCGTGTATTTGGAAATGTTGAGGGCAAGGATGTCTTGGCCTATCGCTTTGAGACGGACGGTGGCTACCAGCTTGAGGTTATGACTTATGGTGCGACTATCTTGCGCTATGTCACACCTGACAAGGCTGGAAATTTTGCCAATGTTATCTTGGGTTTTGATGATTTTGATAGCTATGTAGGCAATAGCCCCAAGCATGGAGCTAGCGTAGGTCCTGTGGCAGGCCGTATTGCAGGTGCGACCTTTGAGCTTAATGGCAAGAACTATGACCTTGAAGTCAACAATGCTAGCAACTGTAACCATAGTGGTTCAACTGGTTGGGATTCTAGCTTGTTTGAACTAGTTGAAGTGAGCGACCATGGTTTGACCCTCTACATAGAGCGTACAGATGGGACAGGAGGATTTCCTGGAAATCTCAAGATTTGGATCAGTTATCACTTGGAAGAAACTGGTGCCTATGAAATCAGCTACAAGGTAACGACAGATCAGGATACGCTGGTTAATCCAACCAATCACAGCTACTTCAACTTGTCTGGTGATTTCACACAGACAATTGACCGCCATGTCTTCCAACTAAACACAGAGGGCATTTATCCAATCGCTCCCGACGGTGTTCCGGCTAAAACTCCAGATGCTAATCGTGATGTGGTTAAACACATCTACAATGGTGCCTTGTTGAAAGACATCTTTGCAGAGGATGATGAGCAAATCCAACTGGTATCTGGTTTGGATCATCCATTTGCCCTTCCTGCAGGTCATGACAATGCTGGTTTCCTTTATGACCAAAATTCAGGTCGCTTCCTGCTTTTCAAGACAGAGGCTCCATGCTTTGTAGTCTACACAGCAAACTTTGTGGATGAGAGTGTCATCATAGGAGGTCAGCCAATGGTACAGCACAATGGGATTGCCCTTGAAGCGCAGGCTTTACCAGATGCCATTCATAGCGACCTCAAAGACAAAGTTATTCTTAAAGCCGGTCAAACCTTTACAAGCAAGACACGTTATGAGCTTGTTGTGAAATAAAAATTTAGAAATATGATAGGTGTTCCAGAAGTTAGGTATCTAATTTTAGGAATGCCTTTTATTATTCCCTTATTTGCATATCTATCCCTAGAATCTTTTAAAAAGTTGATGTATAATGGGAAGAGTTGTATATTTTGCTATAAATTAATATACTAATTTAAAAATGTAAAAAGAGGGGAATATGAATTTCAAAACTAGTGGAGAAAAAAGACAGAATTTCTCATTGAGAAAATTGGCAGTTGGCCTTGTATCTGTAGCAGTTGCGTGTTTCTTTTTGATGGGAACTGGCCTACAGACTGTATCTGCCCAAGAATCTCATGCCGTTAATTATACTTATGTTTTAGAGTCGGATTTGACTGATGAAGAGAAGACTCTCTTAGTTACATCCCTACCACAAGTAGCGGAAGAAACAGATGCTACCTACTATCTTGTTTATCGAGCAAATCAAGTACTACCCAACACAGGAGCTAGCTCTTCTCTAGGAACTGCTGCCTTAGTGGCAGGCCTTAGTTTGCTGGTCGTAGTGGTTCTTAAGGGACGTGATGGCAAGAGCAAGATTAGTCGATTCTTGTTAGTAACCAGTCTAGGAAGCCAGTTGCTGTCTCCAACTGTCCTTGCCTTGACTAACGAAACACTAGCTGCCTACAACACTCAACTATCTGTTCAAGCAGGAGATGCTTTGCCAGCTCCGGTTGATATTCCTGGTTATACATACATTGGATATGTGAAAAATAAAGTAGACGTTGTTAAGCAATCAGATAAACAGAAGGCGCATGACAGCAAGTCTAACTTAGAAAATGTAGATAGCTTAACGATAGAGGAACAACAAGGAGGAACACCTTCTCCTATAGAGCCTCAACTACAAAAAAACAATGAAACTGTAGTGCAAGCAAAGGGGAGCCAAGAGCCGGGTCATGAGGGCGATGCCCTAGTTCAACCAACGCAACCAGCGTACACAGCCCCAATTAGTACCCAAGGTACGCAAGAGTCAGGTCATGAAGGCGAATCCCTGGTTCAATCAGAACTACCAGTTTACACAGGTCCTCAGGAGGGAGCTCCAGTTGAGCCAACAGTGCCAGAGTCTACAGAAGTTGTTAGCAGTAAGGGCACGCAAGAGCCCGGTCATGAGGGCGATGCCTTAGTTCAACCCGTTCAGCCATCTTACACAGCTCCAATTAGTACCCAAGGCACACAAGAGTCAGGTCATGAAGGCGAATCCCTGGTTCAATCAGAACTACCAGTTTACACAGGTCCTCAGGAGGGAGCTCCAGTTGAGCCAACAGTGCCAGAGTCTACAGAAGTTGTTAGCAGTAAGGGCACACAAGAGTCGGGTCATGAGGGCGATGCCCTAGTTCAACCCGTTCAACCGACTTATACAGAACCCGTTAGCACCCAAGGTACACAAGAGTCAGGTCATGAGGGCGAGGCTCTAGTTCAACCAGCACAACCGTCTTATACAGAACCCGTTAGCACTAAAGGCACACAAGAGTCAGGTCATGATGGTGAGGCTCTAGTTCAACCAGTTCAACCAGCGTATACAGATCCAATCAGCACTCAAGGTACCCAAGAGTCGGGTCACGAGGGTGAGGCTGCTGTAGTAGAGACTCTTCCTGAACTGCCTTTGACAAGCAATCATCGTACAGTAACAGAAACCATTCCTCATGAAACTGAAGAAATTGAAGATGCGACTATCTTAAAAAATCATCGAGAAATTGCTCAGGAAGGAAAAGACGGTTTACGGACAATCGAGTATGAAGATTATCTCGTAGATGGTAAGGTGGAAGCTAGCAAGGAAATCTCACGTACAGAAGTAGAACCAACCAAAGAGATTGTCAAGGTTGGCAGTCTTGTTAAAACCAAACCAACAGTTGAAATCACCAATCTTGTTAAAGATGAGAGCAAAAAAGCTGTAGCAGTCACCTATCACTTAGATGACCAAACGTCTGCTTTTGTTAAGGCCAAGGCCCAAATTTTTCAAAATGGAACACTGATTAAAGAAGTGGATTTGAAAGATTTATCCGTTCAGCAAACGATTGATGGTTTGGACTACTATACTCCTTATACAATTAAGACTTACCTGACCTATAATCTAGGCCAATCTGATCAGGAAAATACAGAAGTATCAACGAAAGATTTTCAATTGGACTATAAGAAAATTGAAATCAAAGATGTGGATGAAGTGGGGCTCTATGGTAAGGAAGATGGTCACTACCGTCGCTATCTGAATTTATCAGAAGTACCAAGTGATTTGTCACCTTATTTTGTCAAAGTCAAATCAGATAAGATGAAAGAAATGTTGCTACCAGTTAGCTCTATTAAGGAAACAGAGGATGGGAAATACAAGGTAACCGTTGCCTTCAATGAACTGGTTCAAGAGAAAGATTCAGCATACAAGGATAACTATAGCTTCACAGTTGATAAGCAAAAGCTTGCCAAGGACGGTGTCTATACTTCCTTCAAGAAACTGATTGCTGCCATGCAGGGTAATCTCGCTGGAACCTTTAAACTTGGAGCTGATATGACAGCTGATGAAGTGGCCTTAGCAAAGGGACAAACCAGCTATGTGACAGGCACTTTCACTGGTAATCTTATCGGTGCGAGTGACGGTAAGCCGTTTGCGATTTATGACCTTAAGACAGCCTTGTTTGATAACTTGACCAAGGCTACTGTGAAAGATATTGACCTTAAAGCAGTAGCGATTAAGAGTCAAGATGACACAGCCAGCCTAGCAAAAGTAGCTACTAATAGTCAGATTAGTAATGTAGCTGTAGAAGGTCAATTGACAGGTAGCAAGTCAGTTGCAGGTTTGGTAGCGAAGGCTCAGGATACAGAAATTACTAATAGTTCCTTTACAGGTAGCATTCAGGCCAAGCATACGGATGCTTCTCCTTACTATGTGGGAGGTATAGCAGGGCTCTTATCTGGTACTAAGGCTAAGATTGATAAGGTAGCTGTTGATACAAGTATTTCTAGCAATGCCCGCAACAATGACCAATTTGCTGGAGGTATTGTAGGGAAAGTTCAAAGTGGTGCTTTGGTCTCTCATGCACTAGCAAGTGGAACCATCCTCAATACGACAACCTATCCTCGAGTCGGAGGTATAGCAGGTTCTACATGGCAAAATGGCCGTATCCATCATGTCGATAGCATGGTCAACGCTGGAGATGGTTATGCTATCACAGGAGACCAGTACAGGGGAGCGGACATCAAAGATGCTAGCACTGTTGTTGAGAACAAGAAGGCCGATCTCTATGCGACCCCAATTACCCAAGACCAGGCCAGAGAAAAGGTCCAGTCTTATGGGATGACAGTGACACTAAACGATACAGGTCAAACACTCAAGGCCAATCAGCACAGTGTGGACTATACTCAGTTAAGCCAAGGTCAAGCTAGTCGAAAAGTTGCTTATCACAATATTGAGAAATTGATGCCTTTCTATAATAAAGAGCTAGTGGTTCACTATGGAAATCAAGTTGATCCTACGGATAAGCTTTATACTACAGAATTGCTGGATGTTGTACCAATGAAGGACAATGACATCATCACAGATATTCAGGCCAATAAAGCAACGATCAATAAACTGATGTTGCATTTTGCTGATAATACAATCAGTTATCTAGATGTCACCTACAAAGAAGATTTCAAAAATACACAAATTGCAGAGTACAGCGTAGCAAGTAAAAACTTTATCTTTACACCAGAAGCCTTTTTATCTGACTATACGAAAGTGACCGATCAGGTCCTAGCAGATTTGCAAGGGGTCGAATATGACTCAGCAGCCATGAGAAGAGTTCTGGGCATTGAGGCAGATGCGTCGCTTGATCCGCTATACTTGGACAAAGAATTCGAAAAAGTTAAGGCTAATATCGGCGAACATCTCCGTAAAGTGCTAGCCATGGACAAGTCTATCAATACGATGGGAGATAGTGTAGCAACCTACATCAGCGAAAAAATCAAAAACAACAAGGAAGCTTTCTTGCTTGGTTTGACTTACCTCAATCGCTGGTACAATATCAACTATGATCACATCAATACCAAGGATCTCAATACCTATAAGTTTGACTTTGATGGCAATAGCACAGCTTCAACCTTGGATACCATCATTGCCCTAGGTCAGAGCGGTATGGAAAATCTCAAGGCATCAAATAATCCAAGTGCCTATGAAACAACCCTGGCCCCTGCAAAAGGTCGCAAGACAGTGACGGATTTACTAGAGTCTTACAGAAAACTCTTCCTACCAACTAAAACCAATAATGAATGGTTGAAGACGAATACCAAGGCCTATATAGTAGAGAGTAAATCAGCAATTCCAGAAGTGCGTGCCAAACAAGAGTCAGCTAGAGCGGATAGTAAGTATATGCTGGGAGTCTATGACCGTATTACGGCACCAAGTTGGAAATTAAAAAACATGCTCCTACCTTTATTAACATTGCCAGAAGAAGATGTTTATGTGATTTCAAATCTTTCTACCTTGGCCTTTGGTGGCTACGAACGCTACCGTGACCGTGTTAATAATACAGTCTTATCAGGAGAAGAATTGCGTCAGTATGTCCGTGCTAAGGTTGACCAGTCGGCTGAATGGCAACGAGACCACTACGATATCTGGTACCATCTCCTTTCACCGGAATACAAAGAAAAACTCTTCCGTTCAGTCATGGTTTCAGATGGCTTTGGTATGAAAGATAGCAATAGTAATTATTACTGGGCTACCCTGTCTGATAAGGCTATTGATTCTATCTACAACTTCTTTGGACCAACTGGTAAGTGGTATGGGGAAAGCAAAGGAGCTGGAGCCTATGCCAACGGTTCTGAGGTCCACTATGTCAGCGACCGCTTGTTGGATAAATACGGAACATCAGTCTATACCCATGAAATGGTTCATAATTCTGACGGACATATTTACTTTGAAGGAAAAGGTAGTCGTGAAGGATTGGGAGCAGAGTTGTATGCCTTAGGACTGTTGCAATCTGCTGACAGTTTAGATAAGGATGCTATTGTCTTGAATACTCTCTATAAAGGGGATAAGGATTCACCAACTCGCTTGCATACTTATGATCCGACAAGCCGCTTCACATCAGCCGCAGCCTTGCAAGAGTATGTGCACGGTATGTACGATGTCTTGTATACCTTGGATGCTATGGAAGCCAATGCCATTTTAACTAAGTCAAATGATGTTAAGAAAAAATGGTTTAGAAAAATAGAGAATTTCTACATTGAGGACAAGTACCATAAACAAACTCATGCTGGAAACTCTGTTCGTCCATTGACAGATGCTGAAGTAAGTAAACTAACCAGTCTGGATGCCTTGATTGACAATGATATCATCAACCGTCGGGCTTACCGTGATAAGAGCGACTATACTCGTAATGGCTATCATCTGATCAGCATGTTCTCACCGATTTATGCTGCCCTCAGTAATCCAAAGGGTGCGCCTGGTGACATCATGTTTAGAAAGACAGCCTACGAATTGTTGGCAGAAAAAGGTTATCAAGATGGGTTCTTACCATATGTATCCAACCAATATGCAGAAGAAGCTAAACGAAACGGGGACATTACCTATTCAGATTGGCTTAGGAAAGATGTGGGCCTCATCACTGATAGTCTCGTCTTGAAAAATGTCTTTGCCAACCAATATGGTTCATGGGCTGATTTCAAGAAGGATATGTTTAATAAACGTATTCGCAAGCAAGACCAGTTGAAACCAATCACTATTCAGTATGAACTTGGTGTACCAAACAGCAGCAAGGAGATTACAATCCGTTCAGCTGCCCAAATGCAAGAACTCATCGATCAAGCAGTGACAAAAGATGTGGCTAACATTGACCGTACGACAAGCCATGCTCCTGCAAGCTGGGTACACTTATTAAAACAAAAAATCTACAATGCCTACCTACGTAGCACAGATGATTTCAGAGAATCGATTTATAAACAATAAGAAAACTCCCCCACGCTATCCTGTCTAATCCAGTCTATCTTGCAGATGGTCAGTCTTTGTGATAGAATAGCATAAAGTCCTTTTGAGGGGGAACTTGCTAGGAAATCCCCAAGCATTGTAACGGATGAACCACCCTCACCTTTTTGTGAGGGTGGTTTTTCCTTTGTAAGTAGAAAATAAGAGAGAAAGAGTGTATAGCATGTTGAGAATTGTCACTATCCATCCAGTCAAGGAAATCCATCGCTATGGCTTTGAGAGTACCCAGGTCTATCGAGCACGTATCGCACGACATCTAGGTTTAGACTACGTCCACCTCATGTCGAGTCCTCAGCTTCGTCCTGACTGGAAGAAAGACTTGGTTAAATTAGGATTTTTAGAAAAGGAACTGCTTTGCGTCCCGCATAGTTTTTCAGATATAGGCCATGCTGACTTATCAGTGAAACCAGAAAGTCTAACGCTAGCAGATGGAGATCAGGTTGAACTCAATGAGGATGGTTTTGTGGCCTCAGTTACCTTAGGAGATGGCTCGGGGAGATATTACTACACCAAGGGTCCCTTCTTGTTTGAAGATTTCAAGGAGAAGGAACTTCGTTGGTATCATGAAAATGGAGAACTGGCCCTGGAAGGACGCTTTATCGATCCCTTCAAAGAACCCTCTCCTGTCACTATCTTCTACCCAGAATACATCTACCGCATAGGAGGAGAAATCCGTTCTGAAGAGGACTTGTTAGTGAAGTTCTTAGCCAAATGGGCCCAGCAAACCGACCTCTTTATCCGTGACCAACAAATCGTTCCCAAACCCAGCCTCTGGCGTTACATGGAAAACACGGACAAAAATTACTATGAAGTCGTCCATGAAAATATCATGCGAGACTTACGCCTCGCCAATCTGCGCAAGACAAACAAATATCTAGTTGCCAGTGAAGTGTTGACTGATACTTTGGCGAAACAAGGGTATGACACTAAGTTTTTACCACCAATGTTTACAGAAAAAGTAGGTCAGCTAAGAAAAATCGGACCTGTTTTGGACTATTGCTTAGTGGGCCATATGGGAGAAGGCAAGAACGTTGAACTTGTCATTGAAGCTTTTATCGAACTCTACAAACGTGGCTCCAAGGCCCAGATTACCTTTTATGGTGGCTCAGAGGAACGTCTAGCAGAATTACAGAATCAATATGATCTTCCGCCAACCATTCGCTTTAAAGGTATCGTTGACGAAGTACCTTATCATCTGCACCAATGCTATCTGTCTGCAAGTTACACAGAGTTATTTGCTAATGCCTGTGTTGAAGCCTTGAGTCAAGGTTTGTTAGCCTTATTATCGGATGTGGAGATTGCTCATCGTTTCTATGCTAGCCAGTCCAATGCCATCAACTTGTTCAAAACCAAATCAGAGTTGATTCAAAAGATAGAAGAGATGGAAGAGCTTGATTTTTATCTATCGAATGAAAAAAATCTAGCTTTAGCCTCTCGCTATTCTCTGGAAAAAGTAGCTCAAATATACAGAGAACTATTAGATAGGAACTTCTAGGATGTTGGGAATTCTAGTCACCCTATTGCTCTATTTCTGCTTGATTTCCTTGATTGCCTATCGGAAAAAAGGGAGCGAAGAGGACTATTATCAGGTTAAGAAAGCTGTTCCGGTGACAGTTTTGGCCTTCTCAGTCTTTGCGACCTTACTTAGCCCCATTTCCTTTCTGACTCTGGTGGGGAATGCCTATACAGGCAGGTCCTATCTCTGGTTTGCCCAGTGTGGCATCTTTCTAGCCATCCCACTGGCTCATCGCTATTTTCTGCCCCTCTATCAAAAGGGAAATTACGAGACAGCCTATCATCTTTTAGAGGATAAGTTTCAATCGCCTGGCATTCGTTCACTGGCTTCAGGACTTTTCATCCTCTACCAGTTGGGGCGAATAGCAGTGGTGAACTACTTGTTGTCTCAGGCCTTAGCGCCCTTTATCCCTATCAATCAGCTGATCTTGTCAGGTTTATTCCTTCTTTTGACGGTTTATTATCTGGCAAGGGGTGGTCTCTTGGTTGTGCTGTGGACGGACTTCTTTCAAGGCTTGGTCCTACTGGCTATATTGGCCCTCTTTCTACCAAGAATTGCCCAATCTGGTTTAGTCGTGAATAGCAGTCAACAGCTATCTCACTTTGCAGAGACGCTGGATGGGAAGACGGTCTTTATCTTAGTTGCAGGAGCAGGTTTTAGTAGCTTGTTTTCCTACGTTTCTTCGCAGGATATCGTCCAACGTTTTAATAGCAAAATGGGGCGTCAGAAGATTGGAAAAATCTTATGGATACAGGGACTTTTGTCCTTTGGGATTGCTAGTTTACTGTATCTGATTGGCTGCTTGATTCGTCAGGAAAATTTCGCTACCACATCGACCAATCCTGTTCTCATTGCTTACGCTCGGGAAGGTCTGGCGCCTTGGTTTGGTGGTTTCATCATGCTGGCTCTCTTGGCAGCAGGCCAATCCACAGTTTCATCCAGTATGAATGCAATCGTGACCTGCTTGAAGTTGGATTTTGCTTGGTCAAAGATTCGCTGGTCGCCAAGTATTCTATCCTTTGTCTTAGCAGGTCTGTCCTGGCTCCTCTGCCTCTTGCTCATGAATGCAGAAATCTACTCCATCTACGAATGGATTAACGGCTTTATGGGCTTGACACTGGGTGTGATTGGTGGTTTGTACCTCTTGGTTTTGCTCCTCAAAAGACCGAGTTTACAGTTAGCCAAAATCTATCTGGTTTTTAGTCTAGGAGCCTTGGTTCTCTATCATTACAGTGGCCTTTTTGTCAACCCCAATCCCTGGTTGAATAGTATCATCACTACCCTATCTGCCCTTTTTATCTCAATTCTAGGAAGACTATATGAAAGTAACATCTAAACCCATAGCCGTCATTTTGATCCGTTCGGGTTCACGCGGCTTAGTAGATAAAAATATCAAACCGCTTGCAGGCAAGCCTTTGGTTTTCTATACCATCGAAGTCGCTCTAGCTTCTAAGCTATTTAGTGAAATCTGGGTCTCATCAGACTCACTAGCCTATCTAGAACTCTGTCGTCAAGCCTATCCAGAGATTCGTTGTGTCCATCGACCGAAAGAATTGGCCCTATCCACAACCTCTAGCTTAGAAACCTTACGCGACTTTTTACAGCCCTTTGAGGAAGAGCAGGTTTTTGTGAATCTACAGGTGACTTCACCCCTGAGAGAGGTAGAGCACCTCATCGAGTCCTATCAACTCTATTGTCAGTCTGGAGCTGATCATTTGATTTCCTGTGTCAAGGCGGATAAGAGTCGTAGTCTTTTCTTGCAACTAGCGGAGTCGTCATTTATCCGTCCGCCTCAGGTATCTAAGCACTATGCTCGGCAGAAAGAGCCTGTCTATTACTATCCCAATGGTAGTATCTGGATTTCTCGTAAGGATCTTTACCTACGAGATGAGACCTTTTACACAGATAAGACAGTAGCCTATGAAATGCCCAAACTCTATTCTTATGATATCGACGATGCCTTGGACTTTGAAGTCGTTGAGACCTTGCTGCACCATCACCACCTAGGAGAATCAAAGAGATGAAACACCTCATCATTGCCACAACGCCCTTGCAGGCTAAAATAGCCCAGCATATCAAGGGACTCTATCCTGATCAGGACTTCGTCAGTCTTTATGTCAGTCCTGTCAAAAATGCCCGTCAGGAGCATTATGCTAAGGATTTTGACCATGTTCATTATCCTCAAACGACAGAGGACTTGGCTCAGATTTGTCAGGAGCTTGCCGGCGACTATGACACCATTTTTTATGCTAGCTTTGACAATAGCTTGATTCTGGACTTGGTTGCTAGTTCAAATTACCAGCACCTCATGAGTTTCGATGATGGCTATGCGGATATTTACCCTTTGGGAATGTATGCCCTCCCTCTTCAACCCAGTCAGGTGGGTTCTCTGGGCTTAACCAGAGATGACTTGATTGAGCGGACGGAAAAGCACTATACCCTCTATCGCAGTAACTACCATGTCGTAGCTAGAGAGAAACTAGTCTATCTGGAGCATTTTTTTGACCTGTCTCAAGCACCCGTCTCAAATGGTAAGACGGTCAAGGTCCTGCTGGGACAAAAGTTCTCCGAAGAGGACGACCAGATCTCCATCCGCTTTATCAGTACCTATGCCAAGGCCTTGGACATTGACCTCTATCTCCCCCATCCCAAGGAAACCTTCACTATCCCTGATGTGACCTACTTGGAGACGGAGCTCATCTTTGAAGATGTCCTAGCCCAACTCTTTCAAGAATATGAGTTCGTTCATGTCTATCACTTCACTTCGTCGGTCAGCCTGCACTTGAAAGACCTTCCCCATGTGACCATTACAGGTATTTCTCTCCCCTACTATGAGGACCGTCAAAAAGAATTGCGACGCTTAGGTTGTCAGTTCGAAAGGGTTTCACTTGGCTGGTAGCATAAATGTATATTTTAAAATATGTAAATCCATACGCTATATGGATTTTTTATATATAAATATAGCAAAAAACTATAGTTTGAATGATCAAAAAGTATTCAAATTCCTTGTATAAGAGGTTTTAAAGTGTTAAAATTAAGTGTCTAATTTTGAAGTTTTTAAGCAAGCATTAGCATAATAACAGCTTAAAAATAAAAATTATACAATAAAAAAAGGATGATGAAGATGTTTATAAATAAAAAAGAAAAATTTTCCATTCGTAAGTTTAAAGACGGTCGTTCAGACTCAGTCAAAATCGGAACAGTAGCTTTGATTGTTGGTACAGCCCTTGCAATGGCAGGACAAACCCAGACTGTAGAAGCAGCTGTAAAAGATAATGGTAATGGAACATCAACAATCTCAAATGATAAGGGGTCAGTAATTGTAGATACAGCTAATATTGAGAACCCAGATGCAGGTAGGCAATTTTCAACTGATCCAACTGCAGAGGGAACAAATACAATTACTAAAACTGGAAAAGTAGACTACAAATATGTAACTGCTGAGGGTAATACTGTATTAGAAGAAAACAAAAACCAAAACTCTGGTGCTGATAAAACTATCGAAACACCATACGATGTATACGGTAAATCAGGAGAAGTTTTCAAAGGAACTACAGGTGGTGATGCAGAAGCTAGCGACCTAAACGACGCTAAAGAAAATGGTAAGAAAGAAACTATCGAAAAAGATGGGAAGACTTACCACCTAATCGGAGAACCTAAGGTTGAAACTACTGGAAACGGTGGAGGAGTGTACTCTGACACAACTCTAGGTGATGTAACTGCGAAATTGACTCCAGAAGGATTAAGTAACGCAGAAGGTAAAATCACTTATGATACTGTAAAACCTGGTGGAAAAGCTTGGATTGTTGAACAAACAGGAAAAGGAACATATGGTAAATATGTACAAGCTGATTCAGGTGCAATCACTTCTGATGCTAAGATGATAGAAGCTTTCAAAGCTGGAGAAGCAACAGCAAAAAACTTCAATTCAGCGAACGTAACGGCTGATGGAGGAATCAAAGAAGGAGATTATGTTTTCGTCCTTGAGAAAAATACCTATGTAACAGCTAAAACTGAGAGTTTCTCTTTAACAGCACAGATACAATTGTCATCTAGTGATAATGTAGCAGATGATAAAGATGGAACTGGTGCTACTTTAAATAGAACATATGCAATGGTACAAAACTTTAAAGCGGCTCCAGATACTTTAACAGGAGAAGCAAACAAAACTCTTGTAAAAAGCTATCTTGCATATCTTCAAGAAAAAGGATTTGAAGATAACCTCCTTAATTTCAAACGATATATTACTTTAGGAATGGCGGCAAAAACTGGTGGTCCTCTGGAGATTAGTGCTGATAAGGGAGATCAAGTTGATGATAAAGGAAGACCTACAAGTGATATAACAGCTGATATAGCAAGCGTTACTGATCAAGAAACAAGTACTTTAGAAGATAGTAGTGATTTTCTTCTTAAATTTTCTGATCCTTCGCCGGAAGTTGAAGAGTATTCTTACCGTGACGAAATCACTCCTCTTCGTGCATACCGTTTAGCAAGTGGTACTACAACAATCACTTACACTTATGCAGAAGAAAAAACTCGTGAAATCGAGAAAAAAGGTTCTGTAGTCGTTAACTACCAAACAGAAGACGGAACAGAATTAAAATCTCCTTACACTGATACTCCTGAAACAGTAGCTGAAGTAGTAACTGAGAAATACTATGTTGATGCTGATGGGAATGATGTAATTGTAAGTAGTACTACAGCTTCTAAAAACGTACCTTACAACACTAAAGAAAATGAAACTGAAAAACCTCAAAAACTTACAGATGCACAAGGAAATGTTTACTACCTAAACGAAGCAAACACAATGACATCTGTAAATGGTACAGAAACTACATCACCAGCTGAAACAGGAACAGTAGTAGAAGGTGTTACAAAAGTAACTTACATCTATGAAAAAGCTGGATCAGTAATCGTTAACTACAAAACTGAAGATGGAACTCCACTTGCAGGAACAGTAGTAGACGAAGATGGAGCTGGTAAAACTGTAGAATCAGGTGCAAAAGACATTGATAATGGTAAACCAGGTACAGCTTATAACACTGCCGATAACGGAATGAAACCAACTCGTATTAAAACTGCAGAAGGCAAAGTATACGAATTAGTTCCAGACTTAACTGAAGGTGAAGAAACAGGTGAGGTTGAATCAGGAACAACTAAAGAAGTAACCTACGTTTACAAAGAAGTTAAAGGTAATGTAGTTGTTAAGTACGAAGATACTGAAGGTAACACACTTGCTGATGACGAAAAAGATGAAACAGATGCTTCTCTAAATGTTAAATACGATACAGCTGACCACAAAAAAGAATCTATCGAGAAAGATGGTGTTAAATACTACTTAACAGCTAAAGAACTGAAAGATGGTTCTAAACCAGCAACTGGTGATGTTGTTGAAGGAACAACAACAGTAACTTACGTTTATGAAAAAGCTGGATCAGTAATCGTTAACTACCAAACAGAAGACGGAACTCCATTAGTAGGAACTGCAGACGGTACAGATATTGCTTCGGGTGCTAAAGACACTACAGACGCTAAAGCAGGAACTGACTACAACACTGCAGACAACGGAATGAAACCAAACCGTATTACAACTGCAGAAGGTAAAGTATACGAATTAGTACCAACAGCAACTAAAGGTGATGAAACTGGTAAAGTTGTTGCTGGAGAAACTAAAGAAGTAACCTACGTTTATAAAGAAGTAAAAGGTAATGTTGTCGTTAAGTATGAAGATACTGAAGGTAACGTAATCGCAGAAGACGAAAAAGACGAAACAGATGCTTCTCTAAACGTTAAATACGACACATCAGACCACAAAAAAGCTGAAATCACTAAAGACGGTGTTAAATACTACCTAACAGCTAAAGAATTGAAAGATGATTCTAAACCAGCCACTGGAGATGTTGTTGAAGGTACAACTACAGTAACTTATGTTTATGAAAAAGCTGGACAAGTAGTCGTTAACTATCAAACAGAAGATGGAACTCCATTAGTAGGTGTTGACCCAGCTGGTGCAAATGTAGCTTCAGGTGCTAAAGACACTGTAGATGGAAAACCAGGATCAGATTATGATACTTCTGACAACGGAATGAAACCAGCTCGTATCACAACTGCAGAAGGCAAAGTATACGAATTAGTACCAACAGCAACTAAAGGTGAAGAAACTGGTAAAGTTGTTGCTGGAGAAACTAAAGAAGTAACATACGTTTATAAAGAAGTAACTGGTGATGTAGTAGTTCACTATGTTGACACAGAAGGTAACAAAATCGCAGCTGATAAAGACGACCTTAAAGGTGCATCTCTAAGCGAAAAATATGATACTGCTGTTGATAACAAACCAGAAAAAATCACTGCAGAAGACGGAACTGTATACTACATTACAAAAGCTGGTCTTAAAGATGATTCTAAACCAGAAACTGGAAACGTAGTTGAAGGTAAAACTGATGTAACTTACGTTTATGAAAAAGCTGGATCAGTAATCGTTAATTACCAAACAGAAGACGGAACTCCATTAGTAGGAACTGCAGACGGTAAAGATATTGCTTCAGGTGCTAAAGATACTGACAATGGAAAACCAGGTTCTGAATACAACACTGCAGATAACGGAATGAAACCAACTCGTATCACAACTGCAGAAGGAAAAGTATACGAACTAGTCCCAGCATCAACTAAAGGTGATGAAACAGGTACTGTAGAATCAGGTCAAACGAAAGAAGTAACCTACGTTTATAAAGAAGTTAAAGGGAATGTAGTAGTTCACTATACAGATGAGGCAGGAAACAAAATTGCTGAAGATGCTAAAGATACAACAGATGGATCAATTAGCACACCATATGACACTTCTGATAACGGCATGAAACCAGAACGTATTACGACTCCAGAAGGCAAAGTTTACCAATTAGTACCAACAGCAACTCAAGGTGCTGAAACTGGTAAGGTTACTGAAGGAACTACAGAAGTAACCTACGTTTATAAAGAAGTAACTGGTGATGTAGTCGTTCACTATGTTGACACAGAAGGTAACGTAATTGCTGAAGATAAAGAAGATACGAAAGGTGCTTCTCTAAACTCTAAATACGATACAACTGACAACAAACCAGAGAAAATCGAAAAAGACGGAACTGTTTACTACTTAACAGAAAAAGCTCTTAAAGATGACTCTAAACCAGAAAACGGAGACGTAGTAGAAGGTAAAACTGAAGTAACTTACGTTTACGAAAAAGCTGGACAAGTAGTCGTTCATTACACTGACGAAAAAGGTAACACTATTCAAGAAGATGCTGTTGATACAAAAGACGGTAAACCAAACTCAGACTACAACACTGCTGATAACGGAATGAAACCAAACCGTATCACTACTCCAGAAGGTAAAGTATACGAATTAATCCCTCAGTCAACTAAAGGTGATGAAACAGGTAAAGTTAAAGCTGGAGAAACGACAGAAGTAACTTACGTCTACAAAGAAATCACTGGTAATGTCGTCGTTCACTACGTTGATACAGAAGGAAACACACTTGCTGAAGATACGAAAGATGTAGAAAATGGATCACTAAGTGAGAAATATGACACAACTGACAACAAACCAGCTAAACTTGAAAAAGATGGACAAGTTTACTACTTGACAGCTAAAGAATTGAAAGACGGTTCTAAGCCAGAAAACGGTGCTGTTGTAGAAGGAACTACAGAAATCACTTATGTATACGAAAAAGCAGGAAACGTTCTTGTTCATTACGTAGACGAAGCTGGAAACACTCTTCAAGCAGATGCTGTTGATACAAAAGATGGTCAACCAGGAGCTAAATATGATACTTCTGATAACGATATGAAACCAACTCGTATCACTACTCCAGAAGGAAAAGTATATGAACTCGTACCAGCATCAACTAAAGGTAACGAAAACGGAAGTGTTGAAGCAGGTAAAACTACAGAAGTGACTTATGTCTACAAAGAAGTAAAAGGAAACGTCGTCGTTCACTATGTAGACGAAGCTGGAAACACAATCGCAGAAGACATTAAAGATACGACTGATGGATCTGTAAGCTCAGCATATGACACAACTGACAACAAACCAGCTACAATCACTACGAAAGATGGAAAACTATACGTATTAGTACCAACTTCAACTAAAGGTGATGAAAATGGTAAAGTAACAGAAGGAACAACAGAAGTAACTTACGTTTATAAAGAAGTCAAAGAAGGTACTACAAATGGAGGCTCACTCACTCCATCTCAACCAGGTTCTCCATCAACACCTTCAACAAACCCAACAAGTCCGGTGAAACCGACAGACCCAAGTCAACCAACAACACCGGCTAACCCAGCAACCCCAGCTGCCCCAGCTAACCCAGCAACACCGGTTGCTCCGGCTAATCCAACTAACCCAACAACACCGGCTAACCCAGCAACTCCAACGATGCCATCAGCACCAGTAAATGGTAAAGCACCACAAGCTCCAGTAGCTCCATCAGAAGCTAAAGGACAAGCTGAACTTCCTAATACTGGTACAGAAGACCATGCTAGCCTAGCAGCACTTGGACTTTTAGGTGTCTTGAGCGGATTTGGGCTTGTTGCTCGTAAGAAAAAAGAAGACTAAATTTAATTAGATTTTCTGATAAGAATAAGGAGTAGGATATCATATCCGCTCCTTTTTCTATGTAAATATGAGGTAATTTTTAAGCTTTTTTGAAAGTTATTAATCATATTTCTGAAGCTATTAATTATCTTTGCTTTTTTATATATCAACATCGATTAAAATATCGAATTGCTTGACATAGTGAATAGATAGAGTTATTATATATATTATACAATAGGTGAAGTCAGGGATTTTCTTAGTATCTATTTAAGGATTTTACTGACTTTTCTTGGTGTAAATAAAAATATAAGAAAAGGAGTAGTAATGTACTCACGAATAAAAAAATATCATGGACAAAAGGTTCAACGATTTTCAATCCGAAAGTATAGTTTCGGTGCAGCATCGGTAGCGATTGCTGCGCTTATGATGTTTGGAGGTGGAGCCACTGCAAAAGCTGACACTATTCAAGGAAACGATGCAAGAACGAGCTCAAATTTGTCTAATCAACAGTCATCGCCATCTCAAGAAAACCTAAATCACGAAGAGAATGTTGCGAGCTCTGATGCTAAGGGAAAAGAAATTCCTTCTAAAGATCCAGTTTCTAAACCAGTAGTAACTTCAGCTGAAGCTTTAGTTAATGAAGATAGGGTAGCACCAGAAAATATTGCAAAGGTAGACTTCAGTAAGTTATCAGAAGCGATTTCACGTATTCAATCAGCTATCGATAAAGTTGAAATTAGTAATAAAACATCAAAAACTATTGAGGATGCAAAGGCAGCACTATTAGAAGCTCAAGCTTTATCAGCAAATGATAAAGCAACTCAGGCAGAGGTAGATAAAACTGTTGCAAGATTAGGAGAAAAGGCTTTTGTAATTGAGAGCATGCCAAAAGTGTCTCCTGCTGTAGAAGATAAATCAGAAACAGAAGCTAAAGTAGAAAAAACAAATAAAAACCAAGATCCACGAAACGGAAAAGCAATTCCTGGTAAAGGGGAAAGTGGGTTTAGAGCGACTCCTACTGGTGTAGGAGAACAAGCAGCAGAAGGTCCTACTAGTAATAATAAAAGAGGGGTAGGAGCTAACCCAGTAGATAACGTTATTTCAAGTTTGAAAAATCAATTTGGAGATATTGATTTTAATACTCCAGATGTTGAAACAAAATCTGCTACTGTTGAAAATCAATATTCAAGAAATAGTACTAGTTCTCCAAATCCAGCTCCAGTAAAACTTGGTAAAATTACTTATAATTGGAAAGAAAAGAGAATTGAAAATGAAATTGATGGATGGAAAATAGAAGGGACAAATAATTATGTAACAGCGATTAAACCAGAAGCTCCAACAGAAGTTGCAGCGGATAGACCTGCTGGATTTGATCCGAAACCATCTAAAGTTTACGATAATAATGGAAGTATTGACAGACAATACAATGATACTCCTGTTCCAGGAAATCCATTAGCACCTAATAAAGCTAATCAAAACTATGCAAATGGTGTTAACTACTCAAGTGTACCTGGTGTTCCTTTAAATAATGCAGCACATTCAGCTGTAGGGAAAGATTATTATATTCAATTAAATAAGAAAGGTACACAAATTTCGAAAGAATTTAATGTTAATCCGAACTCTAGATTATACCTAAGTGTTCTAACAGGTGGTGCCTATGGGAATATGGGTACTGCTGGTACTGGTGAAAAAGTAGAAATTACAGTTAGAGATGCAGATACAGGTGAAGTTTTAACAACACTGAAAGATGCGAATAATAATAGTGAAACAACACACGTTTCAACTCCGTATGGTGATGGAGGGAATGGTAATGGTTTCGGATTCTGGAGAACGATTATCAATACTCCAAATACTACTAAGAAAATTAAAGTAACCATTAAAGCATTAGAGGATGGTCCCGCATTTAATAAAACTTATCCAGTAAAAGGAAAAACAGAAATTGAAGATGGATACTTTGTTGGTGGAGTTAACTTAACTGTTGGTGCTGCTTTAGAAATGACGACAGATGTTGTTCGTAATAATACCACGTCCGCTTATGGAGAAGATACTCTCTATAAAGACAAAGAATCAGGTCAATTAAAAGTTACTGTGAAAAACGTTGGTGGGTTACCAACGTACGGCGCTTATGAATACACAATTAAAATTCCTGAAGGTGTAGAATTAAAAGATTCAGTTAAAAAAGCGAATGCATGGAATTGGCCTGGTCCTTACCAAGTGGTATCATATGATGAAACAACTAGAACACTTAGATTGAAATTCAATGCGGGGGATTCTGATCCTGCTAAAAATGGAACTCGGACATTCGGTATTGATTTCACAACAGCGAAAAACTTCAAAGGGACAGCTACTTTCAAGGTAACTGCAGAAATTAAAGAAGGATTTACAGATTTACAAGGAAACAGGGTATTAGAAAATACAGGTGTTGTAAATCCAAATAGTCCATATAGAAATACATTTAATGCACTAGGAAATACAGATAATCCTGATTATTATTACAATAAAACAATTTATATTGATACTGTTAAACCTGTTGCTCCTACAGTAGAACCAGTCCATACAGATAGTATTAATGGCGAAAAAACTGATAAAAATCAACCTACAGAATTATTAATTTCTGTACCAACAGAAAAAGATCCTAATTTAACAGATGTACCTAGAGAAAAACAAGATATCGCTGACAATGATCAAAATAATGGAACAAATAGAAATGCTGATACAGAAGTAAAAAATATTGAACGTGCAATTGGTGGATTAACTTCATTGAAAGTTACTTTACCAAATACTAAAACACCAATTACTTTAACGAAGAAAGCAGATGGTTGGTATAATGGTGCAACAAAAGTTGAAGTACGTGATGGTAAATTAGTTGTTCCAGTTCCAGCAGGTACAGATTTAACGGAAGCGAATGAGACAACAAATCCGGACAAACGTATCAAAGTTACTGTGCTTGACAAAGCAGGTAACGAATCAGATCCAGCTTACGCTAATGTTCTAAACGAAGCTCCAACAGTAGCAGTTGAGAAAAAAGATTTATATGTTTATAAAACAAAAGAAGCTGACAAATGGAACAATGCTAAAGTTCTAGAAAAAGCGAAACCATCTGCAACTGACTTAGAAGATGATCGTGATGGTGTTGATTCTACTAAACCAACAATCGCAGTAAGTGATGCAGGTAATCTAGATACAACTAATGTTGGAGATTACACTGTAAAAGTTCAATCAACTGATAGTGAAGGTAAGAAATCAACAGAAACAAATGTCACTGTCCATGTCTTAGACTTAATTAAAGTAGACCCAACAGTAACAACTGATCCAACAAATCCAAGCACAACAGCTCCAGTATCTCCAAAAACAGCAGATACACCTGTAAAAGAAGGAGATGAAAATCTTGGTAAATATCCAGCAGGAGTTACTCGTGAGGACTTAGTTAAAGAAGTTACACGTACAATTAAGTATCTAAAAGAAGAAGATGCAAACAAAGATAATGCTACTCCTTTATATGCTGAAAAGGTGCAAAAAGTAACTTACAAACGTACAGCAACAGTTAATCCTGAAACAAAAGAAGTAACTTACTCTGATTGGGAAGTTTACAATGAAGCGGATAAACTAACTGATGCTAAAGCAGATGGTACTAATGGTAAGTATAACTCAGTTGAATCTCCAGTTATTAATAATTATTTATTAGTGGATAATGCGGATAAACTTGTTCCAGAAAAAGATGCTCCTAAGCCAGCACAAAATGGAACAGCAACTTCTGAAGTGAAGAAAGTTCTTTATAAAGAAATTGGTTCATTTGTACCTGAGTACCCAGCAGGCAAGAAACCACAAGGAGCACCAGATAAGATTTCTTATCCAAATAACCCGAATGATCCAACGGTTCCAGGTGATTTTAGCACGATAACAATTCCATATGTTCCAGGTTATACTCCAGTATATAATGGACAAGAATTGACACCGAAAAATCCAAATGATCCAACTCAAGGCTATAAAGTTCCAGATGGATTTACACCAACGGATAAATTTGGGGAATCACCAATTACATATACACCTTCTACTCAAACAGCTAAAGTAGTGATTGAGAAGAAAGTCGATGGAGCCGCAAATGAAGTGGTTTCTAGCTTTGATTTAACAGGTAAATCTGGTTCAGAATTACCAGCAAATACAGATATTGACAACAAAATCAAAGAACTTAAGAACCAAGGTTATGAAGTAGAAAGTGATGACTATAATACTCAGGATAATCATCATCCAATTTTTGATGACAAGGAAGATATTAACCCAACAGATGGTTCATCATCACCTTCTCAAACATTTAAAATTGTGGTTAAACCTAGAATCATTGAAGTACCTTCATCAACACCACATGAAAAAGATAGTCCAGTAGATCCAAATGGGGATACCCCAGAACTTAAATGGCCTGAGGGATTAGCTGAATCTGACTTGAACACAACAGCTAAACGTGTGATTTCATATGTGAAGAAAGATTCAGATACAGCAGCTGAAGAAAAAGCTAAGGATGATACTGTTCAAACGGTGCCATTCACAAGAAAAGCAACCGTTAATCTTGTCACAAAAGAAGTAAGCTATACTGATTGGGAAAATCCAAATAAAACATGGGATAAAGTTGGAGTAGATGTTCTACCAGGATATATTGCTGATAAAAAAGAAATTCCAGCTAAAGAAGCATCAACCCCTGCAAAAGATACAAAAGTAATCCCTGATGAAACGGATAAAGTTACTTATACGAAGATTGGAAGCTGGATTCCTGTTGATCCAACCACTGGTAAGGATGGAGATCCGATTCCATTCCCTAACGATCCAAATGATCCAACCAAGACTGGTGAAATTACACAAATTATTCCTCATAAAGATGGATATACTCCAAAAGATGGAAATGGAACACCATTAGAACCAGTAAATCCTGCAAATCCAGAAGAAGGTTATAAACCACCAAAAATTACGGATCCAAAAGCAAATATCAAGATTACCTATGATAAAGACGATCAAAAAGCAAAAGTAAAATTTGTTTCAGTAGATGATGAAGGTGTTGAAACACCATTAGATACGAAATATAATATTGATGATCTTGCTGGTAAATCAGGAGATAAAATTCCAGAAGAAAAAGTTCAAACACGTGTTGATGTTTTGAAATCTATGGGATATGATGTTGTAGATAATCCATTTGATCAGGATCCAACGTTTGATACTAAGAAAGAAATAGATCAAGAGTTTACAATTAAAGTTAAACCACAAGTTTCAACTGCAAAACCTGTTTATGTAGTAGAAGGAGATAAACCATCTTCAGAAAAATTAAAAGATGCTGTTACTACTAAAGGAAATGAGAAAACAGTAGATGAAACTAAACTTCCTGATACAACTGATAAAGTTGGGGATGACACATTAACAGCTCCTGTGACAGTGACATACGGTTCAGGGGATAATAAACGTGAAGAAACTGTTAATGTACCGATTAAAGTTGTTGAAGGATATCCACAAATTGTCCCAGTAGATCCAAAAGAAGCTCCAAAAGCAGAAGATAGTATCAATCCAGATGATTATCCAGCTGGTTCTAAATTCACTTACGAAAAAGAACCAGATACAACAACACCTGGAGATAAAGGGGTTAAGGTTATTGTTACTGATGAAAATGGAAATGAACTAGTAAGAGTTCCAGCAACAGTACGTGTAGTTGACAGTATTCCACAATACGTTGTGGCTGATAAAGCTAATAAACAACCAGAAGCTAAACAAAGTATCACACCGGGTGAATATCCAGACGGAACGGAATTTACTTATGAAACTCCAGTAGATACAACTACATCGGGAGAGAAAGATGTAGTCGTTGTGGCTAAAGTTGGTGAAGATACGATTGTTAAAGTTCCAGCTAAAGTTGTGGTAGTAGATCCTGAAGTGCAATATGTATTTGAAAATCCTCAAAATACACAACCAGATCCATCTGAAAGCATTAATTCTGATCAATATCCAGACGGAACTAAGTTCACCTATAAAGATGGTGATGTAGATACAACAACACCTGGAGATAAGAAAGTAACAGTAGTTGCGAAAGATGGTGAAGATAAACTTGTAGAAGTCCCTACGGTCGTTAAAGTATTACCAGTTGTTAAACCAACGGGAGTAACAGTACTTAAAGATAGTACAGATTTAGAAACAATGGTTAAAGCAAAAGCTCAAGAAGTGGTGGATGCATTACCAAAAGATAGTATTCCTGCAGGTGTAACAGTAACTGTTAAAGAAGTGAAAGAAAAACCTGAAACAACTGCTACAGGAGAACAAAAACCAGCTAAGGTAGTTATTGAATATACTGATGATAAAGGCCGTGTAGTTGGATCTAAAGAAGTAGAAGTTCCGGTAACGGTAGTTGGTTCAACACCAAAATCATTGGTAGTCTTTGAAGGTGATACAGTAGAATCTAAAACTGTTCAAGATGCAGTAACACCAGGAGCTAATGGAACTAAAGGTAATCCTGTAATTCCAGAAGACCTAACAAAAACAACAGGTAAGAAAGAAGTAACAGTCCCTGTAACTTACGACGGAATTAAAGCTCCAGAACAAGTGAAAGTACCAGTGACAGTATTGCCAGTTGCTAAAGGTGAAGTAACAGTACCAAAAGGTGAAACTACAGATAAAGTTAAAGAAGTAGCTAAAGCTAAAGCAGAAGAAGTAGCAAACTCAGCAGATTTCAAAGCTAAATTACCAGATGGTGCCAAAGATGTAGAAGTTGGAGCGATTACAGAAGAAGTGCTTGCAACCATTACATCGGAAGCAGGAACAAACAAAGGAACTGTAAAAGTCCCAGTAACCTATACAGTAGATGGCGTTAAGTATACAAAAGATGCAGAAATTACTGTAAATGTCGTTGGTTCAAATGCTGATCAAGTATACGTTGTTGAAGGCGACAAACCTGAAATAGCTAAAGTAAAAGATGCAGTAACACCAGGACAAGGTGGAACAGTACAAGATCCAACAGAAGCTGATTTACCAGATACAAAGGATAAAGTTGGAGCAACCGATGTAACAGTACCAACTAAAGTTAAGTATGCAAATGGTGAAGAGACAGTAAAAGTCCCAGTGACAGTATTACCAAAAGTAACCCCAGAAGGTGTAACAGTTCTTAAAGATAGTGATAAGCAAGAACTAGAAAAAGCTATTAAAGAACAGGCTGAAAAAGCAGCTAATAACGTGAAGGGGCTTCCATCAGGAGTTACTGTAACAGTTACAGAAGTTAAAACAGGAACAGTACCACCTACAGCAACAGTTGGTGTACAAATCCCAGCGACAGTAGTGGTAGAGTATGTGAAAGATGGTAAAGTAGTTGCGACTAAAGAGGTACCTGTACCTGTTAACGTAGTAGAAGTCGTTCCAGTCTCAATAGAGACACCAGTCACCTCTACCCCATTAACGCCAGAGGATTATACTAAAGGAATTAAGATTCCAGAAGGTGGAAAAGTGACCAATGTTGAAAACATTCCAGACTTGACAACACCAGGTAAGAAAGATCCAGTTAAGGTAACGATTGAATTACCAAATGGTAAAGTAGTCACAGTAGAGGTTCCAGTAACTGTAACACCTGTTAAAGAGATTGAGACACCAGTCACCTCTACCCCATTAACACCAGAGGATTACACTAAAGGCATCAAGATTCCAGAAGGTGGCAAGGTCACAAATGTTGAAAACATTCCAGACTTGACAACACCAGGTAAGAAAGATCCAGTTAAGGTAACGGTTGAATTACCAAATGGAAAAGTGATTACAGTAGAAGTTCCAGTAACTGTAACACCTGTTAAAGAGATTGAGACACCAGTCACCTCTACCCCATTAACACCAGAGGATTACACTAAAGGAATTAAGATTCCAGAAGGTGGCAAGGTCACAAATGTTGAAAACATTCCAGACTTGACAACACCAGGTAAGAAAGATCCAGTTAAGGTAACGGTTGAATTACCAAATGGAAAAGTGATTACAGTAGAAGTTCCAGTTAATGTAACACCTGTTAAAGAGATTGAGACACCAGTCACCTCTACCCCATTAACGCCAGAGGATTACACTAAAGGAATTAAGATTCCAGAAGGTGGTAAGGTCACAAATGTTGAAAACATTCCAGACTTGACAACACCAGGTAAGAAAGATCCAGTTAAAGTCACAGTTGAATTACCAAATGGTAAAGTAGTCACAGTAGAGGTTCCAGTAACTGTAACACCTGTTAAAGAGATTGAGACACCAGTCACCTCTACCCCATTAACACCAGAGGATTACACTAAAGGCATCAAGATTCCAGAAGGTGGCAAGGTCACAAATGTTGAAAACATTCCAGACTTGACAACACCAGGTAAGAAAGATCCAGTTAAGGTAACGGTTGAATTACCAAATGGAAAAGTGATTACAGTAGAAGTTCCAGTTAATGTAACACCTGTTAAAGAGATTGAGACACCAGTCACCTCTACCCCATTAACGCCAGAGGATTACACTAAAGGAATTAAGATTCCAGAAGGTGGAAAAGTGACCAATGTTGAAAACATTCCAGACTTGACAACACCAGGTAAGAAAGATCCAGTTAAGGTAACGATTGAATTACCAAATGGAAAAGTGATTACAGTGGAAGTTCCAGTAACTGTAACACCTGTTAAGGAAATTGAAACTCCAGTTACGAAAACTCCATTAACACCAGAGGATTACACTAAAGGAATTAAGATTCCAGAAGGTGGAAAAGTGACCAATGTTGAAAACATTCCAGACTTGACAACACCAGGTAAGAAGGATCCAGTTAAAGTCACGGTTGAACTACCAAGTGGCAAAGTGATTACAGTAGAAGTCCCAGTTAATGTAACACCTGTTAAAGAGATTGAGACACCAGTCACCTCTACCCCATTAACACCAGAGGATTACACAAAAGGCATCAAGATTCCAGAAGGTGGCAAGGTCACAAATGTTGAAAACATTCCAGACTTGACAACACCAGGTAAGAAAGATCCAGTTAAGGTAACGGTTGAATTACCAAATGGCAAAGTGATTACAGTAGAGGTTCCAGTAAATGTAACACCTGTTAAGGAAATTGAAACTCCCGTTACGAAAACACCATTAACGCCAGAGGATTACACTAAAGGAATCAAGATTCCAGAAGGTGGCAAGGTCACAAATGTTGAAAACATTCCAGACTTGACAACTCCAGGTAAGAAAGATCCAGTTAATGTAACGGTTGAACTACCAAGTGGCAAAGTGATTACAGTAGAAGTCCCAGTAACTGTCACTCCAAAAGCGACTCCAGCTCCAAGAGAAACAGTTAAAACTACCCCAATCGTAGTAGAGGTTGGAACTCCAATTGTCAAAGATGATGTTAAGAAACATATTGAGTTACCAAAAGGTGCTGAAATCGTAGAAGTTGGAGAAATTCCAGCAACTGATACGGCAGGACAAAAACCAAGTGTTAAAGTAAAAGTGAAACTACCATCAGGAGAAATCTTAGAGGTAGAAGTCCCAGTAACAGTCATACCTAAGCATGTTGAACCATCAACTCCAAACCAACCAGCTTCTCAACCAGCAACACCTAAATATGTTGAAGGTCAAAAAGAATTGCCTAACACAGGTACAGAAGCCAATTCTAGCCTAGCAGCACTTGGACTTTTAGGTGTCTTGAGTGGATTTGGACTTGTTGCTCGCAAGAAAAAAGAAGACTAATTCTAATTAGATTTTCTGATAAGAATAAGGAGTAGGATATCATATCCGCTCCTTTTCTTTTTGGGATTAAGATGAGAGCCATTTTAGCGTTGGTTAAAAATTTTCGGTGGCTTTATTGTCAATTCTCTGTAAATTTTTCTCGTTCTAATTCCATATAGACAAGATGGAGAATCATAATCTATAAGTTGTCTGGCTTGACTTTCTTGATGGGAATTATATAATAGATGTAATAAAAATAATTACAACTGAGAAAGAGGACCATTTATGACCTATGAATACAAGAGCCACATTTATTTGGCAGAGGCAGTTTTAAATGTAAAGAACTTGGCGAGTCAAACAGCCTTTTATCAGCAAATTATTGGCTTAGAAATCTTATCTCAAACTGAGACAGAGTCCATTCTAGGACTTGGTGGAAAAGCCTTGGTACAGCTGATTCAAGCACAAGAGAGCGGTGAAGTAAGGGAACATTATGGTCTTTACCATCTGGCTATTCTCTTACCGACACGAAAGGCTTTGGCTGATGCCTTGAAACACCTGACAGATTTACAGATTCCTCTTGTCGGCGGTGCAGACCACGGTTACAGTGAGGCCCTTTATTTGGAGGATTTGGAGGGAAATGGCATTGAACTCTATCGAGATAATCCGGTTTCCACATGGGATATTCGAGAAGATGGACGCATTATCGGAGTGACGGAGGCTCTTGCGGCGCAGGACATTTATGAGCTGGGGGAAAGAGTAGAGCCCTTTATCATGGCAGAAGGTACGAGAATGGGGCATATTCATCTTTCCGTCAAGGATAGTCGAAAGTCCAGCCAGTTTTATCAAAAGGTGTTAGGACTAGAGGATAAATTCAGTGTGCCTAGCGCTAGTTGGATTGCAGCTGGGGACTATCATCATCATTTAGCAGTCAACGAATGGGGAGGAAAAGGCCTAGATCCGCGTAAGCAAGGCTTGCCAGGTTTGGCTTATTATGTTATTGAAGTCGCACATAAAGAAGAACTGTTAACGATTGCCCAACGAACACAAGAAGTTGATGCACCAGTTAAGTGGCTGACATCAAGCCAGTTGGAAATCACAGACCCAGACGGAATTGTGACTCGTATTCGTTTAGCGAGGTAAAACTAGAAAACTCTAGTAAATTATCAGTATGGCTAGTTTACTTTTGAAAAGTCTTTGATAACAGAACTGCGTGAGCTGGATAGGCGAGAATTTTGACAAAGAAGCTGATTAGAGATATAATGAAGAAAAATCGAGCAAGGAAAAAGAAATGACAAACTCAAAGTATATTACTCGTTTGAAACGTTCAGAGGGCCAGTTGCGTGGGATTCAAAAGATGATTGAAGAAGATCGTGATTGTGCTGATATTGTGACGCAACTGACAGCCGTGAAATCTAGTGTGGAGCGCGTGATTGAGATGATAATTACGGAAAACCTTACTGAATGTATCAATCAGCCACTAGATGATCCTGAAGCTCAAAAGGAACGCCTAGAAAAGGCCATCCGATACTTGATTAAACGGAAATAAAGAGATGAGAGTTGCAAAGATCTCTGCTAGTAGAATAGTTTAATGTGAATCAAGAGAGGCTGGAAAAAGTCTTTAAAATAAAAGAACGCATACTATCAGGTGTTGAAAGCCTTGATAGTATGCGTTTTATTGTGGGGAAATTTACTTCATTTTCTCCTGAAGTTGAGTTTTTGCCGAGCTCCTTTTGATTATTCTACTTGACCTGGCCAAGCATTCATGCCACCTTCTACATTGGTAACAGTGAGGCCTTGGGCGCTGAGAAATTGGCAGGCAGAGGCAGAACGTACTCCTCCTTGACAGATGACATGGTATGTACGGTCAGAATTGAGTTCTTTGTAGCCCTGCTCTAAGGTACTTAACGGAAGATTTTTGGCACCTGGTGCATGTCCTGCTTGGAATTCATGTGCTTCACGGACATCGATAAGCTCTAAATTTTCATTTTGATATTTTTCATAAAAGTCAGCCATACTGATACTAGTTTCCATATTCTACTCCTTCTGGGTTAGCCATTTTGTATAGTGAATAAGCGCCGTCAAGGTTTTGTACGGTAAATCCTGCTTGCTTGAGGATACGCTCTGCGATATAGCTGCGTAAACCACTGTGGCAGCTGACGATGTAGGCCTGGTTCTTGTCCAGTTCATTCAAGCGTTCCCGTAGTTCGTTTAGGGGGATGTGTATAGTGTCTACCTTAAGTCGACCACTTTGGAGTTCGCCACTGGTCCGCACGTCTAGGAATTTCTTTCCCTTAGCCAGTTCGTCTTCGAGATGGTACCATTGAACGTTGTCGCTGAGACCTTCGATAAGGTTTAAGGCTGCGTAGCCCAGCATATTGACGGGATCCTTGGCAGAACCAAATGGTGGCGCATAGGTAAACTCTAACTCTGGTAAGTCAAAGACGGTGAGATTTCCCTTGATAGCAGTTGCTAGGATATCGATTCGCTTGTCAACGCCTTTCTTACCAACTCCTTGGGCACCGTAGATTTTTCCAGTGGTTGGGTCAAAGAGGAGCTTCAAGGTTATATCAGTAGCTCCTGGGTAATAACCGGCGTGGTCTTTTCCGCTGACATGAAGTGCCTTGTAAGGAAGTTGATTCATGATAAGGATATGTTCGCTGAGACCAGTCGAAGCAGCTGTCATATCAAAGGCACGAACGATAGCAGTGCCGATACTGCCCTTGTTTGTACGTTCTAGTCCTGCGATGACGTCTGCCACTTGGCGTCCCTGACGATTGGCAGGAGAAGCGAGAGAGATGAGGGCATCTTGGCCTGTGATTTCTTGCTTGACAATGATAGCGTCACCGACAGCATAAATATCTTTTTGACTGGTTTCGTAATGTTCATCGACTAGGATACCACCACGAAGTCCCAGTTCAATCCCCGCAGCTTTTGCCAGTCCGTTTTCAGGTTCAACACCGACAGAAAGGATAGTGAGGGCAGAAGTGATCTTTTGCCCGTTTTCGAGAACGATGACTTTTCCTTGGTCTTCAAATCGAGTCGCAGACTGAGAAGTGATAACGCGAACACCGTTTTTAACCAATTCTGCTTGGACAAAGGCTGCCATTTCTTGATCTAATGGTGGCAAGACATGGGGTGCTTTCTCAACAATAGTAACTTGCAGGCCACGTTTTGCCAGATTTTCAGCCATTTCAAGCCCGATAAAGCCTGCACCAATAACGACAGCTTCTTTTGGATGATTGTCCAAGGCTGCCATGATTTCATCGAGATCGGGAACATTGCGAAGAGTGTAGGCGTTCTTAGCTTCTACCAAGCCTTCAATGGTAGGAACAAATGGTTTAGCTCCTGGGGAGAGGATCAGCTTGTCGTAGCTTTCTGTGAATTCCTGTCCATCATGGCGTACGGTCACAGTGTGCTTTGCTGGGGAAATGCTGATGACTTCATGGAAAGGACGAACATCCAAATTAAAGCGTGCTTTGAGACTTTCAGGAGTTTGGACCAATAAGCTATCACGGTTTGCAATTTCTCCTGAAACATAGTAAGGAAGTCCGCAGTTTGCAAAGGAAACAAAGGGACCTTTCTCAAAAATAGTGATTTCAGCGTCTTCTATAAGACGTCTGAGACGGGTTGCTGCTGACATACCACCTGCAACTCCCCCGACAATAATCATTTTTATTGACTTCTCCTTTATGCTTCTAGATGACCTTACCTGTCCAAGCGCTCATACCGCCTCGGACATTGATGACATCATAGCCTTTTTTCTTTAGCTTTTTCGCAGCTAGTTTGCTTCGCACACCAGAATGACAAATGACATAGAGTGTTTCTTTTGTCGCTGGTGTGTAGGAACCAATTTCGGTTAGAGGAACATTTTTTGCATTTTTGATATGGCCTCTAAGGAATTCCATAGGCGTCCGAACATCCAGTAGCTGAATCGGTTTCTTGAGTTTAGCTTCTAACTCGCTGGTAGAAATACTGTCAATTTTTGTAAATAAGTGAAACATAGGCACCTCCAAACATACCCTTATGGGGTATATTAAACCATGAAGTCAAGCTTTTGTCAAGTAAGTTGTTTTGACTTGGGTATATTAGATGTTTTTAGGATTTGATCGCTTAAATTATGATATAATAAAAATATCAAAAGAACTTTGGTTGATACTTAAGAAAACTCTATGAACCGAAGATGCAAGGAGAAATTATGCATAAAAAACCACACACACACACACACACATATATATATATATATATATATATATATAATTTCGCGAACAGCTAAGTTTTTTAATGTTTTATTTATACGTATACCTGTTACTTTTGTGGCAGGCTTTTTGCGTACCATAAGCATGAAGGAGGTGGCTCATGCTTAAGGATATTCGGATGGAAAATCAAGTCATCACATCTAAATCAGCCTTTCTCAAGGAGTTGAAGAGTAAACTTCCAGATTTCTTTGTAGGCGAAAGCTTTGATATGGACAAATTTAAGAGAAGTCTAGCTAAGGAGAGTATTCAAACGGAGTTGTCTTCTGGCTACCAACTAGATTTTGTTGGAAAGAACTATGCAAAAAAACAAACGGGAGAGCTTTCAGAAACGGTGGTTGTTCCTAATATCAAGCATAATGAAGAGATGATTCATCAGAACAGCCGCAATCTCTTTTTTACGGGAGATAATTTGGAAGTTCTACGTCACCTGCAACCTGGTTATGAAAATAGCATCGATGTCATCTATATTGACCCGCCCTATAATACAGGATCGGACGGTTTTGTCTATCCTGATAGCTTTTCTCACAGCGATGAGAAACTCAAAGCTATGTTTGGTCTGGATGAGGAGGGGCTTTCTCGGCTTAAGTCTATTCAGGGCCGTGCTACACACTCAGCTTGGCTAACCTTTATGTACCCAAGACTCTGGCTAGCAAAACGTCTTCTTAAGGATACAGGTGTTATTTTTGTCTCTATCGACGATAATGAGCAAGCTAATCTTAAGTTACTCATGGATGAAATATTTGGAGAAGGGCAGTTTGTGGGAACGATTATTCACCAGAGAGCTAAAGGAGGAGGACAAGCTAAGTATGTTGTAAAAGGACATGATATTGTAAATGTATACTCAAAAAATATTAGTAAAATGAAACCTCTACTGAAGCCTAAAAATATTCAGTCTGAAACAATTACTATTGATGGTGTAGAATATATCAAGAATGACGATATTTATCGTAAAACTTTTGGTAAGTATGAAAAAGGAACGGAGCGACGCCTGTTTTATGAGGAAGCGTTAGAGCTAAAAGGACAAAAATTTAAAGATGAACTCGATCGAAAGATAAATGCAGGTGAGGTTTTTCTTGAGAAACGTAGTGATGGGAATCATATTATGTATAGTTTGACTCCTATTACCGAAGCATTTTCAAAAACATATTCAATTATAAAAGCGTTATCTGAGGAAGGTAGAAATAGGCTAGATGAACTTAATTTAGCGGAAGTATTTTCTTATCCAAAGTCTGTAAATTTGATTAAGTCGTTTATTAATTATCAATTTGATAAATCTGCCACTGTTCTAGACTTTTTCGCCGGTTCTGCAACAACAGCTGATGCAGTTATGCAGTTAAATGCTGAGGACGGAGGAAATCGTCGCTATATCATGGTACAGTTGGATCAACCGACTTTTACGACAAACTCTGATGGAACAGAAATTCCTGCAAAAGGAGCAGAATCTGCCTATAAGGCTGGTTATCGCTATATCGACCAAATTTCTCGTGAACGGATAAAACGTGCGAGTGCTAAAATTCTTGAGAGAAATCCTAGTTTTCCTAACTTTGATGGTGGATTTAAGCATTATCAAGTAGTCAAGCCTGATCAGAAATTGTTGGAAGACTTGGATACGTATGATATTGAGACAGGAACTTTTATGGATGGATCTGGACAAATTAACTTGATCGGCGAAGATTATTTTGACGACATGTTGACACCTTTTTCAGCAGATTATCTGGGAGTTGAGGGGGGAGCTTTAGCTTACGAGACCATTTTGACAACTTGGAAGTTATCAGATGGATATGCAGTTGATAAGAAAGAAAATTATCTTGACCTTGCTGGTTACCCTGCTATCCAACTGGATAATCGTTTATATTTGATTGAACAGGGCTGGACAGAAGAGCAGACAAAAGTATTAGTCAATCTTCTTGGTAGGCGCGAGCTGGAAGTTCAGACTATCATTCTATATGGTTATAGTTTTGAGATGACAGCCCTGCGTGAGCTTGAGTTAGCCTTGTCCAGTCTGGACAAGGTAGTTAAGTTGATAAAGAATTATTAGGAGGTCGTCATGAAACTATTTCTAGAAGAACTGCCCCATCAAGAAGAAGCTTTAAAAGCTATTATGGATGCATTTCCAAAGATTGATGATTGTAGTACGGATCCCGATATCAACTATGTCTATGCTAATCCTCTTCTCTATGGACGCTATGATGAGAAGAAATTTTTAGATGTCAAGATGGAGACAGGAACTGGTAAGACCTATGTATATACCAGACTTCTCTATGAGCTTCACAAGGAGAGAGGACTTTTTAAATTTATTATTGTCGTACCGAGTCCCGCTATCAAAGAGGGAACCAGACATTTTATCCAGTCGGATTATGCTAAACAGCACTTTTCTCAACATTACAGTAACGTTCGTATTGATCTCAATGTCATCAATGCAGGGGACTTTAAAGTGAAAAGTGGTCGCAAAAACTTTCCAGCTCAACTGACAAGTTTTATAGAAGGCTCAAGGCTCAATAGCAATACGATTCAAGTTCTTCTAGTCAATGCAGATATGCTACGATCGTCTTCTATGACGAGTAACAAATACGATCAGACCCTTTTGTCTAACATCACACAGCCCATTGCAGCCCTTGAAAGAACGCGTCCAGTTGTTATTATAGACGAACCGCATCGTTTTCCCACTGACGGCAAAAATTATCAAGCGGTAACCAGTCTCAAGCCTCAAATGATTGTTCGCTTTGGGGCTACATTTCCTGAGGTGAGGGTAAAAAATGGTCGAGTAAGAGATTCAAAGAAACACTATTATCAAGACCAACCAGTCTATAACTTGAATGCTGTCAAGTCCTTTAATCAAGGGCTTGTAAAGGGGATTGATATTGCTTATCCTAAATTGACTAAAGAGGAGAGCCAAAATATATGGAAGGTAGTAGGAGTAAAAGCGAAGGAGTTGACGCTGAAAAAAGGTAATTTGACAAGGACGCTAGCGGTCGGAGATAATCTTGCTGATGTTGATTCTGCTTTTGAGGGGGATGTTTTTTATGCAGGTTCCAAAGTGCTCAGTAATGGATTAGAATTGGCTGATGGGATGATGCTCATGCCTCACACCTTTGCTAACTCTTATCAGGAACTTATGATAGAAGATGCTATTGATAAGCACTTTATAAAGGAATGGGAACTTTTTAGTCGTCCGAATAATCAACCTAAAATTAAGGCTCTAACCCTTTTTTTCATTGACTCTATTGCCTCTTATCGAAAGAAGGATGGCTGGTTGCGTTTGACTTTTGAGCGTCTGCTTTTGGCAAAATTGCAAAGCAGGATAGCAGACATGGAAAAAATGTCAGATGCTATCAGTAAAGATTATTTAGGCTACCTTAAAGCAAGTCTATGTGACTTGCAGGCTGATACTCAGTCCATTCATGCAGGCTATTTCGGAGAAGATCGTGGTTCAAGTGCCGATGATATCCAAGCAGAAGTTGATGATATTCTTCATAATAAAACCAAGCTATTGTCTTTTAAAGATGGTGAAGGGAATTGGCTAACTAGACGCTTCCTCTTTTCAAAGTGGACGCTTCGTGAAGGATGGGATAACCCTAATGTTTTTGTTATTTGCAAACTTCGCACTTCCGGATCTGAAAATTCGAAGATTCAAGAAGTAGGTCGAGGACTTCGTCTTCCAGTTGATGAGAAGGGACGCCGTGTCACACAAGACGAATTTGTCTCTCGGTTGGATTTCCTCATTGGATATGATGAGAGAGATTTTGCCCAAAAATTAATTGGAGAAATCAACAACGACGCTCCAATTGAATTTAATAGAGAAAGATTAGATGAGCAAACGATTCGGTTGATTCTTAGCCATTATTCGGATTTGACGGAGAATGCCCTCAAAAATCAGTTGGGACAGAATGGAATTATTGATTTTTCTATGACTTATCAAGAGGGAGGATGGGAGAAATTATGCCAGTTGTATCCTATCCTGATAGAACAGCAACTGAGAGGCGATAAGGTTCGTAATAGTAATGAGACAAGGCCTGTTACGCATGTTAAATTAAATCAAGACAACTGGAAACAGGTGAAAGAACTTTGGAGAGATTTTTCGAAGCGACGTATGATAGTTTTTGATGATGGAGCTGTTGATATATCACAACTTATGGATCAGATATTTTTAGATGAGACGTACTATGTTGTTGAATATTTTGGTATGATAAGGGAAAGTCTGGTAGCAGAGGATAGTGAAGTTACTAGTTCAACGGAGACAGCTAGTTATAGCCATGCGCGAGCTGGTATGGCGTATGGAGACTTCCTCAAAAAGCTGGTACAGGAAACGAATTTACCTATTACAGCATTACATAGGCGGCTCTTAAAAGTATTGAAAAAAATTAGAAATGATAATATTCTAAATAATGAGACCTTGAAAAATTTGGTTAAAGCCTTTAAATGTGCTTTTGAGAAGAGTTATAGCACAGCTTATCGCTATGAAAGTTTGGATTTTCAAGCTATTACAACACTTTATGATGCTACAACGGATAGTTTTGTAAATGAAATTATTATTGGAAATTTAGGTACAAAAGAGTTGAATGAGGTTGGGAGGGAAGAACGATATCTTTACGACCGTCCACCCGTTTACTATGATAGTGAGAATCCAGAGAAAAAACTTCTTCAGCATCACTATGATAAGACAGTAACAGTATTCGGAAAACTTCCTAAATCTGCTATTCGTATTCCAAAATATACGGGTGGAACAACTAGTCCTGATTTTGTTTTTGTAATTGAAGGTGCTCAAAATAAGATTATTTATCTTTTTGTAGAAACTAAGACAGATAATATGCGAGACAGTGATAAATTAGCTATTGCTATTCAAGATTATTTCTTTAATTCCTTGGAGAATCACAATATTGTTTATCAGGTGGCAACAGATGAAGAGCAAGTTTATCAGAAATTGCGAGAACTTGGCATGAAGCACTAATCTTGATTATGATTTTGATGTTCTACAGCATCATGTAAACAATGGATTGTGATTGATATAGACAAAACGAACGATTTCTATTCTCAAAAATATTTAAGCGAGCGTTGCTAGTGCCATGGGTAAGATATGTTGATCAGGCTATTCTTGACCTTTCAAAGGCTTTTTGATATGATGGGCTCCAAAGTAAGTATGAGGTGATACTATGACCAGTGAATACCAGAAAATGATAACAGGAGAGGTTTACCGTCCATCGGACCCAGAATTGCGGGCCTTGGCTCAGGCTTCTCGCCAAAAACAATCTGCCTTTAACAAGGAAGAAGATCCCTTGAAGGGAGTCGAAATCATCAAGACTTGGTTCGGCTCGACTGGACAAAATATCTTTGTCAATCCACGACTGGTAGTCGATTATGGAGTCAATATCCATCTAGGGGAAAATTTTTATTCTAATTGGAACTTGACCATGCTGGATGTTTGTCCGATTCGCATCGGGGACAATGCTATGATTGGTCCCAACTGTCAGTTCTTGACTCCCCTCCATCCTTTGGACCCGCAGGAACGTAATTCAGGTGTGGAATACGGCAAGCCTATTACTATCGGAGACAATTTCTGGGCTGGAGGTGGTGTTATTGTCCTTCCTGGAGTGACACTGGGCAATAACGTAGTGGCAGGAGCAGGGGCCGTGATTACCAAATCTTTTGGTGATAATGTTGTCCTAGCTGGCAATCCCGCGCGCGTGATTAAGGAAATACCTGTGAAATAGAAGTAAAAAGGAACAGCGGAGGTTGTTTCTTTCTTTGTAGGTTTCATCATCTTTGACTAAGCCCACATTTACCTACTCTATATTTTATAAAGTCTGCTTCATTGATTAATTTAAAAGCATCTCGTAAGTGGGATACTTTTTCTCCTCAGTTCATCAGCTTCCTCCTTGACACTCTGTCAGCTTTTGATACAATAGTACAAAATCAGAGGAGGTAGGTTATGATTCAAAAACATGCGATTCCCATTTTAGAGTTTGATGATAATCCTCAGGCGGTTATCATGCCCAATCATGAGGGGTTGGATTTACAGTTGCCAAAGAAGTGTGTCTATGCTTTTTTAGGTGAGGAGATTGACTGCTATGCGAGGGAAGTAGGGGCGGATTGTGTCGGCGAATTCGTTTCAGCCACCAAGACCTATCCAGTCTATGTCGTGAACTACAAGGGCGAGAAGATCTGTCTGGCTCAGGCTCCTGTTGGTTCAGCTCCAGCAGCCCAGTTTATGGATTGGTTGATTGGATATGGTGTGGAGCAGATTATTTCCACTGGAACCTGTGGTGTGCTGGCTGATATAGAAGAAAATGCCTTTCTAGTCCCTATTCGGGCTCTGCGAGATGAAGGAGCTAGTTATCATTATGTGGCACCTTCTCGTTATATGGAAATTCAGCCAGAGGCTATTGCTGCTATTGAGCGAGTTTTGGATGATAGAGAGATTCCTTATGAAGAAGTCATGACCTGGACGACAGACGGTTTTTACCGAGAAACGGCTGAAAAGGTTGCCTATCGCAAGGAAGAAGGCTGTGCTGTTGTAGAGATGGAGTGTTCTGTGCTTGCGGCAGTAGCCCAGCTACGTGGGATTCTCTGGGGAGAATTGTTGTTCACAGCTGATTCCTTAGCAGACTTGGACCAGTACGATAGTCGTGACTGGGGTTCAGAAGCTTTCGATAAGGCCTTGGAACTCTGTCTTGAGATAGCCTTTCAGATATAGCTACTCTCCTACTTTTTATGGTACAATGGATGTATGTTATTCAAATTATTTGTGAAAAAAATTGAGAGAGCCTTGGGCGGACTTTCGCCAGCTCGTCGGATTTTTTTAAGTTTCGCTGGAGTTATTTTTATAGGTTCTCTCCTTTTGAGTCTGCCTTTTGTCCAGGCAAGCGGTTCGCAGGCCACTTATTTTGACCATCTCTTTACGACGGTGTCCATGGTCTGTGTGACTGGTCTTTTTACGCAACCGGTGGCTACTACCTATAATGTTTGGGGACAGTTGATTTGTATGCTCTTGATACAGATTGGTGGTCTGGGGCTCATGACCTTTATCGGGGTCTTTTATATTCAGGGGAAGCAAAAGCTCAGTCTTCGCAGTCGTGAAACCATTCAGGAGAGCTTTAGTTACGGGGAAACTCGGTCGCTGAAGGCCTTTATGCGGTCCATCTTTTTGACGACTTTTCTGGTGGAGGGATTGGGTGCCTTCCTGCTAAGTTTCCGTTTTGTTCCTGAGTTTGGCTGGGGAAGGGGAATTTTTACCTCTATCTTTTTAGCTATTTCCGCCTTTTGTAATGCTGGTTTTGATAATTTCGGCAGTAGCAGTTTAGTGGCTTTTCAGACGGATCCTTTAATCAATCTGGTCATTGCTGGCTTGATTATCACGGGTGGTCTGGGTTTTATGGTCTGGTTTGACTTGGCAACCCAGCTAGGTAAGAAGAAAAAACGCCGTCTGCGTTTCCACACCAAGCTGGTTCTCTTCTTGACTGCAGGGATTTTGCTGTTTGGGACAGGAGCCACACTCTTTACAGAGTGGCACAATCCAGGAACGATTGGCAATCTCAGTGTTCCAGAGAAAGTGTTGGTCAGCTTTTTCCAAACCGTCAGCATGAGAACAGCTGGTTTTGCCTCTATTGACTACACCCAAGCTCGGCCTGTGACCTTGTTTATCTATATCTTACAGATGTTTCTGGGTGGAGCGCCTGGAGGAACGGCTGGGGGGCTCAAGATTACGACTTTCTTTGTCTTATTGGTCTTTGCGCGTAGTGAATTGCTGGGTTTACCTCATGCCAATGTTGCGCAGAGAACTATTGAGGTTCGAACAGTCCAAAAATCCTTTAGTGTCTTCATTATCTTTTTGATGACCTTCTTGTTGGGCTTGATGTTGCTGGGAATTACGGCAGAAGGAACACCGCGATTTATCTACCTCATGTTTGAGACCATTTCAGCTCTGGCGACAGTTGGGGTAACGGCAAATCTGACACCAGAATTGGGCAAGTTAGCCCTCAGTATTGTCATGTTGCTCATGTTTATTGGCCGTATCGGTCCCTTGACCTTGCTGGTTAGTCTAGCGGATTACCAGCCTGATAAGAAAGATTTGATTCAGTATATGAAAGCAGATATAAGTATTGGATAAGAAAGGAAGAACGATGTCAGATCGTACGATTGGAATTTTAGGCTTGGGGATTTTTGGGAGTAGTGTCCTGACGGCTCTAGCCAAGCAAAATATGAATATTATTGCCATTGATGACCACGCTGAGCACATCAATCAATTTGAGCCTGTTTTGGCGCGTGGAGTTGTGGGCGATATTACAGACGAGGAACTCCTCAGAACCGCAGGAATTGATACCTGTGATACGGTTGTGGTAGCGACAGGGGAAAATCTGGAGTCGAGTGTGCTTGCAGTTATGCATTGTAAGAGTCTAGGGGTACCAAGGGTTATTGCCAAGGTCAAAAGCCAGACAGCCAAGAAGGTACTGGAAAAAATCGGTGCCGACTCGGTAATCTCGCCTGAGTATGAAATGGGGCAGTCCCTAGCACAGACCATTCTCTTTCATAACAATGTTGATGTCTTTCAGCTGGATAAAAATGTGTCTATCGTGGAGATGAAAATTCCTAGTGTTTGGGCTGGTCAAAGCCTGAGCCAGCTGAATCTACGTGGCAAATACAACCTCAATGTCCTAGGATTTCGTGAGCAAGAAAATTCACAACTGGATGTCCAGTTTGGTCCCAATGATCTCTTGAAGTCAGATGCCTATATCTTGGCAGTCATTAACAACCAGTATCTAGACGACTTGGCAGAATTGAATTCGTAAAAAAATTAATATAAGTATTTTATAAGAGGGATTTAAGAAAAATTTTAACTTTTTCTTAATCCTTTTTAATTTTAGGAGATTATACTAGAGTCATCAAATAAAGAAAAACTCTAAGGAGAATCCTATGAAATTCAATCCAAATCAAAGATATACTCGTTGGTCTATTCGCCGTCTCAGTGTCGGTGTTGCCTCAGTTGTTGTGGCCAGTGGCTTCTTTGTCCTAGTTGGGCAACCAAGTTCTGTACGTGCTGATGTTGTCAATCCGACCCCTGCCCAAGTCGTGCCAGACGCTGCTTCGGTGAGTGCAAAGAGCGACTTACCAGCAGAACTTCTCAAAGAAGCAGTCGATACAGCTCTTCCTTCAGAAAAGGCAGACTCAGCACCTAAAGCAAGCTTGGATACTACAAACTCTCCAGAGAAAGCGGATGTGGCTGCTAAAGATCAAGTAGTAGCACCAAAAGACGAAGTGCAAGCAAAACCTGAATCTAAGAAAGAAACAGAAGATGCGGTTAAACCTGCTACAAATCCTGCTCCTGCAGTTACTGGACAAGACCGTGAAGCAAATGAAGCTCAACCAGCAACTACACCAGCTGAAGTGCAAAAAGGTGTGGCTGACAATACTAAAGACACAGTAGACGTTCCAGCCACTTACCTGGACAAGGCCAATTTCCCTGGTCCATTCACAGCAGGTGTTAACCAAGTTATTCCATACGAATTCTTCGCTGGAGACGGTATGTTAACTCGTTTGATTTTGAAAGCATCAGATAAGGCTCCATGGTCTGACAATGGTTCAGCTAAAAATCCTGCTCTTCCACCAGTAGAAAAATTGGGCAAAGGCCTTTACTTCTATGAAGTGGACTTGGCCGGTACTCAAGGCAAATCAGATAAAGACCTTCTTGACCTCTTGAAACAAAACGGCACTCAAAGCTATAAAGCAACTATCAAAGTGTACGGTGCTAAAGACGGCAAGGCAGATTTGAGCAATCTCGTAGCGACTAAAGATTTGAATGTCAATTTGAATGGCTTGACCACTCCAGCTGAAGTGCAAAAAGGTGTGGCCGACAACACTAAAGACACAGTGGATGTTCCAGCTACTTACCTAGACAAAGCTAATTTTCCAGGCCCATTCACAGCAGGTGTTAACCAAGTTATTCCATACGAACTTTTCGCTGGTGATGGTATGTTGACTCGTCTTATCTTGAAAGCATCCGACAAGGCTCCATGGTCAGATAACGGTTCAGCTAAAAACCCCGCTCTTCCACCAGTAGAAAAATTGGGCAAAGGCCTTTACTTCTATGAAGTAGACTTGGCAGGTACCCAAGGTAAATCAGACAAAGAATTGCTTGACCTCTTGAAACAAAACGGTACTCAAAGTTATAAAGCTACCATCAAAGTTTACGGTGCTAAAGACGGTAAGGCTGATTTGACTAACCTTGTAGCGACTAAGGATTTGGATGTCAACTTGAATGGCTTGACTACCCCAGCTGAAGTGCAAAAAGGTGTGGCTGATAATACGAAAGATACAGTGGATGTTCCGGCATCTTACTTGGATAAAGCTAACTTCCCTGGTCCATTCACAGCCGGTGTTAACCAAGTTATTCCATATGAATTCTTCGCTGGTGACGGTATGTTGACTCGTCTTATTTTGAAAGCTTCTGACAAGGCTCCATGGTCAGACAACGGTTCAGCTAAAAACCCAGCTCTCCCAGCAGTAAAAAAATTGGGCAAAGGTCTTTACTTCTATGAAGTGGATTTGGCTGGCACTCAAGGCAAATCAGACAAAGATTTGTTAGACTTGTTGAAACAAAATGGCACTCAAAGTTACAAAGCAACTATCAAAGTGTACGGTGCCAAAGACGGCAAGGCTGATTTGACTAATCTCGTAGCGACTAAAGAATTGACAGTGAACTTGAATGGCTTGACTACTCCAGCTGAAGTGCAAAAAGGCGTGGCTGACAATACTAAAGACACAGTAGATGTTCCGGCTACTTACTTGGACAAAGCTAATTTCCCAGGTCCATTCACAGCCGGTGTTAACCAAGTTATTCCATACGAATTCTTCGCCGGTGACGGTATGTTGACTCGCCTTATCTTGAAAGCCTCTGACAAGGCTCCATGGTCAGACAATGGTTCAGCTAAAAATCCAGCTCTTCCACCAGTAGAAAAATTGGGCAAAGGTCTTTACTTCTATGAAGTGGATTTGGCTGGCACTCAAGGTAAATCTGACAAAGAGCTTCTTGACCTTTTGAAACAAAACGGCACTCAAAGCTATAAAGCTACCATCAAAGTGTACGGTGCTAAAGATGGCAAGGCTGATTTGACTAACCTTGTAGCGACTAAAGAATTGACAGTGAACTTGAATGGGTATAAGTCCCTCAATGATATGAAATCTAAAATGTCAGCTGCTAGCCAGGATAAGATGATGCCTAACAAAGAGCAGGACAAAACCATGAATGCTAGCCAGCCTATGGTAACCTCAAGCAAAATGCCTGATGAAGGCAAGGTGGTATCCAATAATAAGGTGTCAAGTCCAATGATGGCTACTCAAATGAAAGACCAAAAAGCCATGCTTCCATATACTGGTGAAGCCCAAACATCAATGGCTACTATTGGATTCTTTGGATTAGCTTTGGCCGGCCTGCTAGGTGGACTCGGTTTGAAAGCTAAAAAAGAGGAAAATGACTAGTCTAGTTACAGACTTTCTATCTAGGATTTGAAAAATCCAGATATCGTTTAGAATGTTCGTAAAGAGATAAAAATAGTGTTATACTATTGTGGTATAGCACTGTTTTTTTCAAAGGAGAGACAGATGGGAAAGACAATTTTACTCGTTGACGACGAGGTAGAAATCACAGATATTCATCAACGTTATCTGGTTCAGGCAGGATATCAGGTTTTGGTGGCCCATGATGGAGTAGAGGCTTTAGAAATCTTCAAGCGAAAACCAATTGATTTGATTATTACAGATATCATGATGCCTCGGATGGATGGTTATGATTTGATTAGTGAGGTTCAGTATCAATCTCCGGATCAGCCTTTTCTCTTTATCACGGCTAAAACTAGCGAGCAGGACAAGATTTATGGACTGAGCTTAGGGGCAGATGACTTTATTGCCAAGCCCTTTAGCCCTCGTGAGCTGGTTTTGCGTGTCCACAATATCTTGCGTCGCCTTCATCGTGGAGGTGAGACAGAAGTCGTCAGTCTCGGGGATTTACGGATGAATCACGGTAGCCATGAGGTTCAAGTCGGAGATGTAGCGCTTGATTTGACAGTCAAATCCTTCGAACTTCTATGGCTTCTAGTCAGCAATCCAGAGCGGGTTTTCTCTAAGACAGACCTCTATGAAAAGGTCTGGCAAGAAGACTATGTGGATGATACTAATACCTTGAATGTTCATATTCATGCTCTTCGACAGGAGTTGGCTAAACATGCCAGTGCAGAAACACCGACCATCAAAACCGTCTGGGGTTTGGGCTACAAAATTGAGAAAGCGCGAGGTAGTTAATGAAATTAAAAAGTTATATTTTAGTGGGGTATGTCATTTCAACACTCCTAACGATTATCGTGGTTTTTTGGGCTGTTCAAAAAATGCTGATTGAGAAAAGCGAGATTTACTTTCTGCTTGGAATGACCATCGTTGCCAGCCTTGTCGGTGCTGGGATTAGTCTCTTTCTCTTATCGCCGGTCTTTACGTCGTTGGGCAAACTCAAGGAACATGCCAAGCGGGTAGCGGACAAGGATTTTCCTTCAAATCTGGAGGTTCAAGGCCCTGTAGAATTTCAACAATTAGGCCAAGCTTTCAATGAAATGTCCCATGATTTGCAGGCGACCTTTGATTCCTTGGAAGAAAGCGAACGAGAAAAGGGCTTGATGATTGCTCAACTTTCGCATGATATCAAGACCCCCATCACTTCGATTCAAGCGACGGTAGAAGGGATTTTGGATGGGGTTATCAAAGAAGGAGAACAGGACCATTATCTAGCAACCATTGGGCGTCAGACGGAAAGACTCAATAAATTGGTTGAAGAGTTGAATTTTTTGACCCTAAATACAGCTAGAAATCAGGTCGAAACGACCAGCAAAGATAGCATTTTTCTGGACCAGCTCTTGATTGAGTGCATGAGTGAATTTCAGTTCTTGATTGAGCAGGAAGAGCGAGATGTTCATTTGGAGGTAATCCCAGAGTCTGCCCGGATTGAGGGAGATTATGCTAAACTTTCTCGTATCTTGGTGAATCTGGTCAATAACGCTTTTAAATACTCAGCTCCAGGAACCAAGCTGGAAGTGGTAGCTAAGCTGGAAAATAACCAGCTTTCAATCAGTGTGACCGATGAAGGGCAGGGCATTGCCCCAGAGGATTTGGAGAATATTTTCAAACGACTTTATCGTGTAGAAACTTCGCGTAACATGAAAACAGGTGGTCATGGCTTGGGTCTTGCGATTGCGCGTGAATTGGCCCATCAATTGGGTGGGGAAATCACAGTCAGCAGTCAGTACGGCCTAGGAAGTACCTTTACCCTCCTTCTTAACCTCTCTGGCAATGAAAATAAAGCTTAAAACCCCTTTACAAATCTAGCCATTCATGGTAAAATGGATTTTGTGTGAAATATCAGCAGGAAAGCATGAAGCTCGTCAACAGGTGTCTTATGATAAGTAACCTTGGCTGTTTAGGCGAAGGGCATCTGCACGAATCAGGGCTTTCTAAGTGACTATTTCCACCGAAATATTATTTATATCAGGAGGACATTCACATGTCACGTTATACAGGACCATCTTGGAAACAAGCTCGTCGCCTTGGCCTTTCACTTACAGGTACAGGTAAAGAATTGGCACGTCGTAACTACGTACCAGGACAACACGGACCAAACAACCGTTCTAAATTGTCAGAATACGGTTTGCAATTGGCTGAAAAACAAAAACTTCGTTTCACTTACGGTGTAGGTGAAAAACAATTCCGTAACTTGTTCGTACAAGCTACAAAAATCAAAGGCGGAATCCTAGGTTTCAACTTCATGCTTCTTTTGGAACGTCGTTTGGATAACGTTGTTTACCGTCTTGGTCTTGCGACTACTCGTCGTCAAGCTCGTCAATTCGTAAACCACGGTCACATCCTTGTTGACGGAAAACGCGTTGATATCCCATCATACCGCGTAACTCCAGGTCAAGTGATTTCAGTTCGTGAAAAATCATTGAAAGTTTCAGCTATCCTTGAAGCAGTAGAAGCTACTCTTGGACGCCCAGCATTCGTATCATTCGACGCTGAAAAATTGGAAGGTTCATTGACTCGCTTGCCAGAACGCGACGAAATCAACCCAGAAATCAACGAAGCACTTGTCGTTGAATTCTACAACAAAATGCTTTAATTTTAAGATATATCTTACAGAAAGCCTACAACAGTGGGCTTTTTGCTTTGTCTTAAAAGCTTGATTTCTGAGTTTGTATAGAGATTTGCCAGTAAGGTTATTTGTGTATCTAAGTCTATCTATTCCAAGAATGACGCGATGTTGATGATATAAATCTGGTGTGATATAATATTTTGGCCCCCTCACTTTAAGGAAGGTGTTACATATGTTAGAAACTTTACTCACAGTGTTTCTAGCTCCGTTACTTATTAACGTGTTATCTGAGCTTTTCAAGTTATGGCTTAAGAAACGTAAAAAGTAATGGTTAACCCTTTTAGAGGGTAGCAAAAAACCCCATCGGTGGTACGGTGGGGCTTTTTTAGTTACATATGCTGTAACTTTACTCACATTGTAAGTTCATTCTAACACAACTCCCCCGATATTTCAAGCTTTTGTTTTGATATTCCCCAGAGTGTGTTTGTGGTTTGAGTCAGCTTCACTGAAATTAGCCCATGCGCTACCAAGTTCCATTCTACAGCAAAGAAATCAACTCTTTTCTAGGGGATTTCCGCCCTCATTTTTGTCTTTTGTGCTAAAATAGACTTATAAATTGAAAATAAGGAATGTTTATGAAATCAGGTAATGGTTTTTGGAAAGGCTGTCTCTATTTTTGGGGCTTCTTGTTCTTACTGGGCCTTTTGGTCCAATATGCTCTTCCGCTTGCGGCTTGTGTCCTGCTAGGCTATGGTGGTTATCGTCTTTACAAACGCTTACGCTATCCTCTTTTGCAGGATCGTTCTCTAGATGATCGGATTGAGCTTTTAAAAGCTCGGATTCGTCAGGCGGACAAGGATATTCAGCAATTAGAGGAAACTTTAGTAGAAAAAGGCTCGGATTCATATAAAAGTCTGGCCAATCAAGTATTAATCGAACTGCGAGAAATCCATCAGGAGGCGGATCGTCTCAAGTCCTATATCGATGATGATGTCTATAATCGTATTGATAAAAAGGTTCGTACAGTACGGGCAACTATCGATGTTCAGCTAGAACGTTTGGATAGAGAAAGTCAGGTAGATATTGAAAATGCGGAGCCAGAGGAATTAGCTCCAGAATTATCCCAGACCTTGGCCAATATTGCTATTGACCATCAGGCCATTTTAGACAAGATTGCTACCTCTGCTGATGGTGATAAGGAAGAATTGACGGCCATTCATAGTTTGAAGATGGAGAAATTCCAAACAATTTTAGAAGGCTATTTAAAGATTAAGGCCAATCCTAAAAACTATAATCGGGCAGAAGAACGCTTAGAGCAAGCTAAAGCAGCTATCGAACAATTTGACCTTGAGCTAGACCAAGTCTTGAGAGAACTCAATGAAACAGATATGCGTGATTTTGATATCAGTTTGCGTATCCTAGAAAAAGATCGTAAAGAATAGGTTAGAAACAAAGGAGTAACCATGACAGAATTTAATTTTGATATTGACCAGATTGCTAATAATACGGTAGCTAAGGTGGATAAAACAACCCAAATCATCGAGACCAATACTGGCTCAGACAAGACCTTGACCTTCCTTGAAAAGTTGAGCCCTGAGCAGCAAGAAGGAATCAAGGCGCACGTGCCCCAGTTAGTAGACCAGTTTGTCACAAATCAAAATGCTCTTTTAGACTTTGGACAATCTGCTGTAGAAGGTGTGAACAATACAGTCAATCGTATCTTGTCAGAACAAAAGAAACTGCAAATTCCCCAAGTGGATGATTTACTCAAGAATACCAACCGTGAGTTGCAAGGCTTTGTAGTCAAATACAAGAACGCTGAAATTGCTGAGTTAGAAGAAAAGCCAAACTTTTTGCAACGATTGTTTAACAAGAGCAAGAATACCCTACAGGAATTTTACTTTGACTCAAAAACAGTTGAGCAAAAGCTCGATGGTATGGCGGCTGCAGTGGTCAAGCAAGAAGATGTCTTAGCTCGAAATATCGTCTCTGCTGAGATGTTGATTGAGGACAATACCAAATCCATTGAAAATCTAGTGGGAGTGATTTCCTTTATCGAAGCCAGCCAGACAGAAGCTGGCAATCGCGCTGCAGAACTGAAGGCTCAAGTTGACCAACTCGATACAAGTACGGTAGAATACCAAACCAAGTCACAAGAATTGGCCCGCATGGCTGAAGTGGTCAATACCCTTGAACAACAACATACTGAGTATGTCAGCCGTCTCTATGTTGCCTGGGCAACAACACCTCAGATGCGGAATCTTGTGAAGGTATCATCTGATATGCGCCAAAAATTGGGCATGCTTCGTCGCAATACGATTCCGACAATGAAGCTTTCCATTGCCCAACTGGGTATTTTGCAACAATCCATGAAATCAGGTGTCGTGGCAGATGCCATTGTCAATGCCAATAATGCTGCCCTTCAGATGCTAGCTGAAACCAGCAAGGAAGTGATTCCGCAGATGGAACGAATTGCCCAAAGCCCGACAGTCGCTGTCGAATCGGTTACCAAATTGGCTGAAAGTCTGGTTGCTCAAAACCAAGGTATCGTCGCAGCTATTGAATTGGGACGCCAGAAACGTGCCCAACTAGAAACAACCATCGTCAAGTCCGCAGAAATGATCAACGATTCTGTCAAGCTGCGTGATGAGAAAATTGTCCAAGCCCTTCTAGACCAAGGCAAGGCCGCCCAGAAAGAAGTACAAGAATAATACACAAGTCCCCTGTAATGTAGATTTGCAGGGGATTTTGCTTGTTTTAGTAGAAGTTTGAAGGTCAGGGAATTATTGCTACAAGGATGTCTTCTTTATCGATGCCTCAAAAGAGTTTGAAAAAGGGAAAAATCAAAACAATATGACCGAAGACCATATTGCCAAGATTTTGGAGACTTATCAAAAACGCGAGAATATCGAGAAGTTTGCCCATCTAGCCAGCTTTGAAGAGATTGTCGAAAATGACTACAACCTCAACATTCCGCGCTATGTCGATACCTTTGAGGAAGAACCCGTAGTTCCCCTCGCCGACCTCGCCGACCAGCTCGCAGAGATTGATAAAGAGATTGGTCAAGTAGAAGCCAGACTCGCACACATGCGCAGCCAGCTAGTAGGCACAACACCAGAAGCACAAGCAGAATTAACCACCTATCTCGAAAAGTTGAAAGAGATTTAGAGACTTATGAGAATACTCTGCTAAAAATTTAGAAAAATAAAAATGACAGTAGAAAATCTATTGTCATTTTTTGTTATTGATAACTTCAATAAAAGTCATCTTTAAAAATTTAAAAGTTTATTTCTTTCTTCAATATCATTTTTAATACATTCTTCAAGCACCTTGGGATCAACATAGATCACATTCCCAATCATTTTTGCAGGAATATTCATAGACAGTACTTGTAAAGAATATTTTTTAACAAGTGGTTCAAGTTTTGAGCCGTTTATATTGTTGTTAATGGCAGGGAAAATGATATCTTCCCATGAAAATATGTAGTTATAGATTGTCTTGTTAAATCCAAGCTCTCTGACCTTAACCATATCATGTATGCGAATAAGTTTTACTAGTATATTAATACCATCAATATTC
>NZ_CAKAKP010000009.1:0-69047 GCF_916700555.1 Streptococcus sp. Marseille-Q5112 | reverse complement strand
AAATAGAAAAGATAAAAATACAACATCTCTAGACCAAAATCCAGAATTATTTGCTTTCAATAACGAAGGGATCAACGCACCATCATCAAGTGGTTCTAAGATCGCTAAAATTTATCCTTTAGATTCAAATGGAAATCCTCAAGATGCTCAACTTGAGAGAGGATTAACGCCTTCTCCACTTGTATTAAGAAGTGCAGAAGAAGGATTGATTTCAATAGTAAATACAAATAAAGAGGGAGAAAATCAAATCGACTTAAAAGTCATTTCGAGAGAACACTTTATTAAAGGAATTTTAAACTCTAAAAGAAATGATGCAAAGGGAATCAAATCTTCTAAACTAAAAGTTTGGGGTGACTTGAAATGGGATGGACTCATCTATAACCCTAGAGGGAAAGAAGAAAATGCACCAGAAAGCAAGGATACCAAAGATCCTGCTACTAAGATAAGAGGTCAATTTGAACCAATTGCAGAAGGTCAATATTTCTATAAATTTAAATATAGATTAACGAAGGATTACCCATGGCAGGTTTCCTATATTCCTGTAAAAATTGATAACACAGCCCCTAAGATTGTTTCTGTTGATTTTTCAAATCCTGAAAAAATTAAGCTGATTACAAAGGATACTTATCACAAGGTAAAAGAGCAATACAAGAATGAAACGCTATTTGCGAGAGATCAGAAAGAACATCCTGAAAAATTTGACGAGATTGCCAACGAAGTTTGGTATGCAGGAGCTGCTCTGGTTAATGAAGATGGAGAGGTTGAGAAAAATCTTGAAGTAACTTATGCAGGTGAGGGTCAAGGAAGAAATAGGAAACTTGACAAAGACGGAAATACCATTTATGAAATTAAAGGTGCAGGAGATTTAAGAGGAAAAATCATTGAAGTCATTGCACTAGATGGCTCTAGCAATTTCACAAAGATTCATAGAATTAAATTTGCTGATCATGCTGATGAAAAGGGGATGATTTCCTATTATCTAGTAGATCCTGATCAAGATTCATCTAAATACCAAAAGCTTGGAGAGATTTCCGAATCTAAATTTAAAAATTTAGAAAATAGAAAAGAGGATAGTCTTAAAAAAGATACAACTGAAGTAGAACATCATCAAGAAAATGAAGAGGCTACCGAAGAAAAATCTAGCTTTACTATCAATAAAGCCATTTCAACAATTAGAGACTTTGAAAGCAAAGATTTAAAGAAACTGATTAAAAAGAAATTTAGAGAAGTTGATGACTTTACAAGTGAAACTGGTAAGAGAACAGAGGAATACGATTATAAATACGATGATAAGGGAAATATCATTGCATATGACGATGGTAGTGCCTTAGAATATGAAACTGAAAAACTTGACGAAATCAAATCAAAAATTTATGGTGTTCTAAGCCCGTCTAAAGATGGACACTTTGAAATTCTTGGAAAGATCAGTAATGTTTCTAAAAATGCCAAGGTATATTATGGCAATAATTATAAATCGATAGAAATCAAAACGACCAAGTATGATTCCCACTCAAAAACGATGACATTTGATTTATACGCTAATGTTAATGATATTGTGGATGGATTAGCTTTTGCAGGAGATATGAGATTCTTTGTTAAAGATGATGATCAGATAAAAGCTGAGACTAAAATTAGAATGCCTGAAAAAAATAAGGAAACTAAAACGGAATATCCCTATGCATCAAGTTATGGGAATGTAATAGAATTAGGAGAAGGAGATCTTTCAAAAAATAAACCAACCAATTTAACGGACATGGAATCTGGTAAAATCTATGCTGATTCAGAAAAACAACAATATCTATTAAAGGATAACATCATTCTAAGAAAAGGCTATGCACTAAAAGTGACTACCTATAATCCTGGAAAAACGGATATGTTAGAAGGAAATGGAGTTTATAGCCAGGAAGATATAGCAAAAATCCAAAAGGCCAATCCTAATCTAAGAGTCTTATCAGAAAAAATAATTTATGCTGATAGTAGAAATGTTGAAGATGGAAGAAGTACTCAATCAGTATTAATGTCGGCTTTGGACGGCTTTAACATTGTAAGGTATCAAGTGTTTACATTTAAAATGAATGATAAAGGGGAAGCAATCGATAAAGATGGAAATCTTGTGACAGATTCTTCTAAACTGGTATTATTTGGTAAGGATGGTAAAGAGTACACAGGAGAGGATATGTCCAATGTAGAAGCTATAAAAGAAGATGGCTCTACGTTATTTATTGATGCAAAACCAGTAAATCTTTCAATGGACAAGAACTACTTTAATCCATCTAAATCTAATAAAATTTATGTACGAAATCCAGAATTTTATTTAAGAGGTAAGATTTCTGATAAGGGTGGTTTCAACTGGGAGTTGAGAGTTAATGAATCAGTTGTAGATAATTATTTAATCTACGGAGATTTACACATTGATAACACTAGAGATTTTAACATTAAGCTTAATGTTAAAGATGGTGACATCATGGACTGGGGGATGAAAGACTATAAAGCAAACGGATTCCCAGATAAGGTAACTGATATGGATGGAAACGTTTATCTTCAAACTGGCTATAGTGATTTGAATGCGAAAGCGGTTGGAGTACACTATCAATTTTTATATGATAATGTAAAACCAGAAGTAAAGATTGATCCTAAGGGAAATACTAGTATCGAATATGCTAAGGGAAAATCTGTAGTCTTTAATATCAATGATAAAAGAAATAATGGATTCGATGGTGAGATTCAAGAACAACATATTTATGTAAATGGAAAAGAATATAAATCATTTGCTGATATTAAACAAATAGCAGATAAGACACTAAACATTAAGATAGTTGTAAAAGATTTTGCAAGAAATACAACCGTAAAAGAATTCATTTTAAACAAAGATACGGGAGAGGTAAGTGAATTAAAACCTCAGATGGTAACTGTGACCATTCAAAATGGAAAAGAAATGAGTTCAACGATAGTGGCGGAAGAAGATTTCATTTTACCTGTCTATAAGGGTGAATTAGAAGAAGGCTATCAATTTGATGGTTGGGAAATTGCTGGTTTCGAAGGGAAAAAAGATGCTGGTTATGTTATTAATGTGTCAAAAGATACACTTATAAAACCTGTATTCAAGAAAATAGAGGAGAAAAAGGAGGAGGAAAATAAACCTACTTTTGATGTATCCAAAAAGAAAGACAACCCACAGGTAAATCCTAGTCAATTAAATCAAAGTCATAGAAGAGAGGACTTACAAAGAGCAAATCATTCACAAAAATCTGATTCAACTAAGGATGTTACAATTACAGTTCTTGATAAACACTTTGAAAATAAGAAGGAAGTCTATCTTAATGAACAAGCGAACATAGCTAATAAACATACTAACATTGATAGTAAGTCGGATACTAACCATTCTGACAGGTTGCCAAAAACCGGAACAGTTAGAGCAGTTCTTACACCATTTATTGCTGGAATATTGTTTATAGTAGGAGCACTTCTTGGATTGAAGAAAAAAGATCAAGATTAAGATAAAATCTATAGAAAAGATGTTTATGTGTTGAGATTAGATACTGTGATGGTTAAACAGTTTGCTGACAATTACTATTTAATACTTAATTCTTAAGATTACGTTGATAATTATACTCTTTTAGAATGTATTAATGGACTTCATTTAGATAACAAAAAATCTTCTTATTACAGATAGGAAGATTTTTTGGATTTTACCAATTTCACAAAATACGGTATCGAACTATATATTAAAAATTGTGCTTTTACAATTGTAGTAAAAACTCAAGATTTATTTGATGAAGTACAGTCTAATTTTCTCAAATTGAATCCTAACAAGCGTGAGATAATTTCTAGATTTAATCACTTTGGGGTTATTTATTTTAAGTATAGTCTATATGCAATATGATAAGTAAATACGCCTATTAGATTTTTTATAAACATAATATAAGTGAATAATATGAAAGGATAGCTCCTTTTCATTATCATAGTTAGACTATAAAAATATATAAAATTCTTAAAAATTATGGTATAATTTATGTTAATAAATTCGATATAGAGTTTAATGGATGATTCTATTGATGCCAATATTTAAGGGTTAGTTGATTGGTTTTCTTTTGAAAACCCATCCATTCATGGATACTGACAAATCTTACGAATTTGTTTAAGATATAGGTGAAATATAGTGAAAAATGGGAGGAATACTATGACTAAGAAACATTTTGAAGAGAAAAATGGTCCGAAATCAACTGTATCGAAGGTAGTGAAAGGAACTTCTCCATCTAAGATTAGGGGCAAGTTTTTTAAAATAAAAGTCTATATTGGCATTGCCATTAGTCTCTTGGTCGTTGCAATCCTAGCAAGCCTCTTCTTATTCTCACCTAACGCAAAGAGAGAGTCAACTGAAGCAATTTCTTCAGTTGCCAAAAAAGAGAACACAAGTCAAGAAGCGACAGATGCTTCGAAAGCATCCGAGATTAAGAAGAAGAAAGAAGAGGAAATTCAAAAACTCAAGGAACAGTTAGCTAGTTTAGATAGCAAAGTAGCTGAGTCAGAGAAGTTAGTGGATAAGCTAAAAGAAGAAACTGCTGTTCCGAAACTGGATATTGAAGCACTAAGAAATAACGATTTATCTAGTTTGAAAGGTACATGGCGTACAGCTTCGGGTAAAGAATTTGTTATTAATGACTCTATTAATGAGTCTAGTGAAATATATGCAATTGGCTATAGAGATGGTCAAAAAGTTGAATCTACTTATGAATTAAAAGTCCCAAAAGGTCAAGAACGTCCTAAATCTGATACAGCTTCTTTTGGTATATGGCCAAAAGGTTTAATGGCAGGAGGAGCTGTGCTATATGCAATACCTAGAGGCATTGTCAAGTCCGCTGGACAGTATACTGATCAATCAAATACTGCTGAAGATAGACTTGTGGCTGGACAAAGTCCTAGTATGTTTACGGAACCAGAAAATTTTTATTATCGTGTTAAACCAGATACTAGTAAACTTGAGGAAGAGGAGAAGAATTTAGCTCAACTACAGGCTGAACGCGAAGCAATCAAAACTTCTCTAGAATCTAAGGAAAAGAAAAATAATAACTAGAAAAAACTAGTTTAGAATCTAACTTTCGATTGTTTTAGTTCAGAAATACTGTTGCAATCGCTAGAATGAAGAAGCTCATTAGGGCTTCTTTTCTTTTATCTTAACACTTCAACCACTTAGACTGATATAGAGACCAGATAGGCAACAGAGCTTGTTCTTGAAACTGACCTCTGCTATAATGATTTTTGTAAGGGACGTGAGGCGTCACTATCAGATAACTCAAGTTCATAAAAAAGCAATTGGAGATAAAAATGAAAAAATTATTAGGTATTGGATTCTTGCTAGTTTCAGCTTTGGTTTTGTATTTTGGTTCTGTTGGATGGCCAAGTTTGGATGTCAACCTATGGTCACTGATTCCGGTTGGTCTGTTCCTCTTTTTCACTCTAGAGAATTTTTTGAAAAAAGACTACAAGGCTAGTCTGATGTGTTTAATTATTGCTTTTATCATTGCAAATGCAATTTTAGACCTTTTGCCAATTTCAAGTGGCTTGGTAATTGGAGCGGGCGTACTAGCTTGCATTGGTATTGGATACCTCTTTCCTGATAAAGATACAAAAGAAGACAAATAGAAAAGGCCTCGAGATTTCTCGAGACCCTTTTTTACTTACCAGCGTAATATTTTTGAATTCCTTTCACGATACCTGCTACAAGCTTATCTTGATAGTGGCTATCTCGAATCTGTTGATTTTCAGCGAAATTATCTATATAACCAAGCTCTAGGAGGACGGCTGGTTTAGCAGTTTCTCGAAGAACGGCAAAGCTTCTTTCCAATAAACCAGCATCTTTAGCACCAGTTTCAGCTAACAATGAAGAGTGGATAGCGGCTGCAAGGCGCTTGCTCTCACTTATACGGTCAGGATGGTTATGCCAGTATGGGTTGATTTTACTTGGATAATCAGGATCATCACTGTAGGAATAGGTTTGAATTCCACTAGATTTTGAGTATGCATTACCAGTCGCATTGAAGTGAATACTGATAAAGATGTCAGAGTTAGTCTTGTTAACCATACGAGAACGTTCTGTAACAAAATCTACATCAATATCACTATCACGTGAAGTGAGAACTTTGTAGCCAAGTTCTTCTAACTTTTTGCGTAATTTACGATACACCTGCATGTTGAGGTCTTTTTCAGCGACATTGTAATAGTATGCACCTGAGTCTCTTCCACCATGTCCAGGATCTAAAAAGATGGTTCTACTGTATTGGCCTTTTACAAACCCAACTTCTTTTGAGACCTCAGAAATCCATTGACCATTTTTGTGGAATAGATGGTCTTTACCGTCAATTTTGTAAGTTCCGGAAACATAATGTCCGTTATCATCTAAGTAGTAGCGAGCCTTATAAGTGTCGTCGTAAATCCACTCTTTTTTAGCCATATAACCACCAGCTTTGAGATAGTAAGCTCCAATCCATTCTTTTGATGCATACATTCCACCACGCTTCAAAAAGAACCAGCTGTTATAGTTTTTATCAAATATCCATTCATTATCAGCCATGGCTCCATTGGTTTTTAGATAATAGCTTCCCGACCATTTATCGGCTAACATAGCTCCATCTTGAGCAAAAGAATACCAAGAACCGCTGATTTTTTCCCATTTGTTTTGGACAAATTTTCCAGATGCGTTCGCATAGAACCAGGTATCTTTAATTTTTACCCAGCTATTTTCAGCCATAGCACCACTGTTATTAAATAGGTAGCCCTTAAATGTAGTTGAGCTCAACATGATTCCCTTTTTATCAAAGTAGTACCAAGAACCATTGACTTTCTCCCACTTTTCCTGAGAGATTTTTCCAGAGGATGTTGCATAATACCAATTTTGGTCGATTTTTGCCCAGCCGTTTGTGGCCATAGCTCCACTTTTGGTCAGTAAATAGTTATCAAAAGTTGTATTACTAAGCATGATTCCATCTTTGTCAAAGTAATACCAAGCACCACCAATTTTCTCCCATTTATTCTGAGAAATTTTTCCAGAAGAATTAGCGAAGTACCATTTTTCATTGATAAAGTTCCAACCGTTTTCAGCCATCACTCCATCTTTATTGAAAACATAACCATCAAAGGTTGTATTGCTTAGTCGATGGCCATCTTTATTGAAGTAGTACCACTTTCCTTGGATTTTTTTCCAGTTGGTAACAGGTTTGTTGTGTTCGTAAAAGCGCCAGTTATTATTTTCTTCCTGCCAACCTTCTTTGACTTTTTCAACTTTTTCTTCTTTTTTTACTTCAGACTTCTTCTCTTCTGTGGCGGGAGTTTTTTTCTCTGTTTTTTCTTCTTTATCATCAATTTTAGAAGAATTGTCTGTTTTTTCGACCTTCTCTTTCGATTTTTCTTGGTTTTCGATTTTTGAAGTACTTGAATGAGGAATTGTTACATTTTCGCGTACTGACTCTGCTTTATTTTCTTGAGCTTGGGCAGTTGTTTGAGTGTATCCTAAAATAGATAAGGCAACTGCACTAGCAAGTAAAACCTTTTTCATATTAAACTCCTTTTGTTTTTTTGCTTATTATAATAAAATCTTGCTGATTTCTCAACTATCAAACTGAACTTCTTCTAGTAGATAGTCAATAAAGCGTTCGCCCATCTTAGATAGGCTGGTTTTTTCATGCTGGATATAGACCAGCTCAATTGGGTCATCAATATCCAGTGGGATAGAAACGATATTGTCTCCGTTGAGGTTGCTGTTCAAAATCCCTGTCGCAATGGTATAACCATCCAAACCAATCAAGAGATTAAAGAGGGTAGCACGGTCGCTGACTACGATAGATTTTTTGTGGTATTCCTGCGAGAGAATCTCTTCTGAAAAGTAGAAGGAGTTGTGCGTCCCTTGGTCATAGCTGAGGTAAGGGAAGTTCTCCAAGTCTTCTAGTTTGACCTTATCTTTCTTTGCCAGAGGATTGGTCTTGCTGACAAAGATATGAGGCTGAGCGGTAAAAAGATGGTGAGCCAGCAGGTGGTTGTCATCCAGCATTTTGGTTAAAACATCACGGTTGTAGCTGTTAAAAAATAAGACACCGACCTCACTACGGAAGTTCTTGACGTCGTCGATAATCTCCCAAGTACGAGTTTCACGAAGGAAGAGCTCGTATTTTTCCATATCACTTTTCTTGAGTAGAGAGACAAAGGCATTGACCACAAAGGCATAGTGTTGAGACGAAACGCTAAAGAGTTCGCGGTGGGCGACAGGATTTTTATAACGTTCCTCCAGAAGTTGAGTTTGCTCGACAACCTGACGGGCATAGGAGAGAAACTCCATCCCATCACGGGTCAAGGTGATACCCTTGGGATTGCGGATAAAGATCTCAATCCCCATTTCATTTTCCAAATCTCTCACAGCATTGGAAAGACTCGGCTGGGTGATAAAGAGCTGCTTAGCTGCCTCATTCATAGAGCCAGTTTCGACGATTTTGATAATATAGTGTAATTGTTGAATTCTCATGTTTTTATTGTACCACACTTGCGTCAGAATCGCCAAAGATGATAGGAAAATAAGGGGCATTGTGTGATTCTCTTCTTGAAAAAAACACAAAATTTTGCTAGAATGAGTCTTATGAAAACATTCTATGATGTGCAGCAATTCCTCAAACGATTTGGTATCATTGTTTACATGGGAAAACGCTTATATGATATTGAACTGATGAAGTTGGAACTCTCACGGATTTACGATGCAGGGTTGATGGACAAATTAGACTATCTAGAAGCAGAAGCGGTTCTTCGCAGAGAGCACAAGGTAGAATTGGATTATATTGAGAAAAATGGAGAAAAGAACTAATGGTTACTTGGATTTTGTGGGCACTAATACTAGCAATGTTGGCGTGGATGGGCTTTAACTATCTTCGTATTCGCCGTGCAGCTAAAATCGTGGACAATGAGGAGTTTGAAGCCTTGATTCGTACGGGTCAATTGATTGATTTGCGCGACCCAGCAGAATTTCACAGAAAACATATTCTTGGGGCTCGCAATATTCCTTCAAGTCAGTTGAAAACTAGTCTTGTAGCCCTTCGTAAAGACAAACCTGTCCTTCTCTACGAAAACCAACGTGCGCAACGTGTCACAAATGCAGCCCTTTACTTGAAAAAACAAGGTTTTTCTGAGATTTATATCCTTTCTTATGGCTTGGATTCTTGGAAAGGAAAAGTGAAGACTAATTAACATAAGCTAAATTCTCAAACTAAGTTCCGCTTTGGGTAGACAAGTGGACGTTTCTTTGAGAGATTGCTATAATTAATATTATGAAAAAACTTATAGTATTATATAGACAAAACCTATTTCTTTTGATATAATTTAGTGGTAATAATTTTAGGAGTTTTATAATATGAAAGAAAAGAAGAAATCTTCCCTTGTTTTAGGTATCCTATCTATCGTTCTTGGTTTTCTACTACCAGTGGTAGGGCTTGTTTTGGGAATTATTGGATTAGTGTTAGCTAATTCACATCAAAAAGAGTCTGAGCTGGACTATAAAACAGAAAAAATACTTGGTATCGTAGGTATTGTAATTTCTGTAATTATGTGGATTTTAGGATTTATAGTTCTTATGAATATATCAGCTTAACAATAAAACATTTTATTGTTAAACTCACCCCGAAAGTTAGCAGAAAAATCTAGCTTTTGGGGTGTTTTATTATGAAAATAACTTATGAGGATAAAGTTCAGAGCTATGAACATAAAAAGCAAGGTCAAAGCTTAAAGCAACTTTCAAAAAGATTTAGTGTGGATGTTTCTGGGCTAAGATACATGATGAGATTGATTGAACATTTCGGAATAGAAAGTATCAAAAAAGTTAAAAATTATCACTATTCTCCAGAACCAAAACAAGAAATGATTGATAAATTTTTCCTTGTAGGTTGATTACAAATAAGAAAACGAGCTTGGATGTTTCCGAGCTCATTTTTTAACCACTTTTTCTGAGTAAGTCACGAATGCTTGTCAACTCTTGTGAGTTTAGGGGACGGTAGTCTCCTTCTTGAAGATTCTGATCTAAGCTCCAAGATCCAAAACAGGTACGTTTGAGAGAAACAACCTTGACACCAACCGAGAGGAACATTTTCTTAACCTGATGAAATTTTCCTTCTGAAATGGTGATAGAGGCTTGGCTGTGGGAAGGACTTGCAGATAGAATCTCTAGTCTTGCAGCTTTACAGACAGTGCCATCTAAAAAGACAATTCCCTTTTGAAAGGCTTGGATATGGTCAGGTGTTAGAAGTCCATTAACCTCAACTTGATAAGTCTTATCGACATGATATTGGGGATGGAGGAGCTGAAATCCCAAAGGGCCGTTATCGGTCAAGAGGAGGAGTCCTGTCGTATCTCGGTCCAGTCGGCCGACGGCATAGAGCTTGTCAGACTGGATGTCAGGTGAAAGGAGATCCATGACAGTTGGAAGTTCCGTGTCTCTATTGGCTGTCACGACACCAGCAGGCTTATGAAGCATCAGATAGGTGTGCTCATAGCCTTGAATGATTCGGCCCCGAAAGAGGAGCTCCTGTAGTCCTGTATCGATATTTTGGGCTAGGGAGCGGGCTGGGCAACTATCGACGAGAATGTCCCCTTTGAGTAAGGCTTGTTTCATGGTCTTTCGGCTGATTTTTTCTTGGGCTAATAAATTATCTAAACGCATACTGTGCCTATCTTATCATAAGTCGCTTGCTTTGAAAAGGCTTGACGTGAAAAGAAAAGCGCAGTGAAAACATTTACACTTGCTTGAATTATGTTATTTACTTGAAATTATGGTATAATCGTTCAGTTAGAAAATAAATTTTGAATATTATAGAGGAAATCATGACAAAATTAAGAGAAGATATCCGTAACATTGCGATTATCGCCCACGTTGACCACGGTAAAACAACCCTTGTTGACGAATTATTGAAACAATCAGAAACGCTTGATGCACGTACTGAATTGGCAGAGCGTGCTATGGATTCAAACGATATCGAAAAAGAGCGTGGAATTACCATCCTTGCTAAAAATACAGCCGTTGCCTACAACGGAACTCGTATCAATATCATGGACACACCAGGACACGCGGACTTCGGTGGAGAAGTTGAGCGTATCATGAAAATGGTTGACGGTGTTGTTTTGGTCGTAGATGCCTACGAAGGAACCATGCCACAAACTCGTTTCGTATTGAAAAAAGCCTTGGAACAAGACCTTGTTCCAATCGTGGTTGTTAACAAAATCGACAAACCATCAGCTCGTCCAGCAGAAGTAGTGGACGAAGTCTTGGAACTTTTCATCGAGCTTGGTGCAGATGATGACCAGCTTGACTTCCCAGTGGTATATGCTTCTGCTATCAACGGAACTTCTTCATTGTCAGATGATCCAGCTGACCAAGAAGCGACTATGGCACCAATCTTTGACACGATTATCGACCACATCCCAGCTCCAGTAGATAACTCAGATGAGCCTTTACAGTTCCAAGTGTCACTTTTGGACTACAATGACTTCGTTGGCCGTATCGGTATCGGTCGTGTCTTCCGTGGTACTGTTAAAGTTGGTGACCAAGTTACCCTTTCTAAACTTGACGGCACAACTAAAAACTTCCGTGTTACAAAACTCTTCGGTTTCTTTGGTTTGGAACGTCGTGAAATCCAAGAAGCAAAAGCAGGTGACTTGATTGCCGTTTCTGGTATGGAAGATATCTTTGTCGGTGAAACTATTACTCCGACAGACGCAGTTGAAGCTCTTCCAATCCTACACATCGATGAGCCAACTCTTCAAATGACTTTCTTGGTCAACAACTCACCATTTGCTGGTAAAGAAGGTAAATGGGTGACTTCTCGTAAGGTGGAAGAACGCTTGCAGGCAGAATTGCAAACAGACGTTTCCCTTCGTGTTGACCCAACTGATTCACCAGATAAATGGACTGTTTCAGGTCGTGGAGAATTGCACTTGTCAATTCTTATCGAAACAATGCGTCGTGAGGGATATGAACTTCAAGTATCTCGTCCAGAAGTTATCGTAAAAGAAATCGATGGAGTTAAATGTGAACCATTTGAGCGTGTTCAAATCGATACTCCAGAAGAATACCAAGGGTCTGTTATCCAAAGCCTTTCTGAACGTAAAGGTGAAATGTTGGATATGATTTCAACTGGTAATGGTCAAACTCGTTTGGTCTTCCTTGTTCCAGCGCGTGGTTTGATTGGATACTCAACTGAGTTCTTGTCAATGACTCGTGGTTACGGTATCATGAACCATACCTTCGACCAATACTTGCCATTGATTCCAGGTGAAATTGGTGGTCGTCACCGTGGTGCCCTTGTTTCTATCGATGCTGGTAAGGCTACAACTTACTCAATCATGTCTATCGAAGAACGTGGTACGATCTTTGTCAACCCAGGTACTGAAGTTTACGAAGGAATGATCATCGGTGAAAACTCTCGTGAAAATGACTTGACAGTTAACATCACTAAGGCGAAACAAATGACCAACGTCCGTTCAGCTACTAAGGACCAAACAGCTGTTATCAAGACACCTCGTATCTTGACACTTGAAGAGTCTCTTGAGTTCTTGAACGACGATGAGTACATGGAAGTAACGCCTGAGTCTATCCGTTTGCGTAAACAAATCCTTAACAAGGCAGAGCGTGAGAAAGCTAACAAGAAGAAAAAATCAGCTGAATAAGAGCTAGAAAGAGATAAAGATGGTTTATTTAATCATAGGACTCCTCTTATTACTACTCTATGTATTTGCGACACCAGAAAGCATTAAAGGGACAGTCAATATCGTCCTTGTCGTCTTTGCTTTCGTAGTACTCTTGATTTTGCTGATGCTGTCTGTTCTGCAAATCTTTCAGCTACCGACAGAATTCTTTATCGCAATCGCCATGCTCTTCCTAGCATACTTTAGCTTGCGAGATATTACCCTCATGTCGGTCAGTAAAAGTAAAAGAAGATAAAAAAGAGAGTTTTGGCTCTCTTTTTGCTTGTTAGAATGCTGAATCTGAGCATTTTCGTTTAGAATTATTTCCATAAAAATGGTAAAATAGTAAGAGTAGAAATGGAGTTCGAGACATGAAAGTTATAGATCAATTTAAAAATAAGAAAGTCCTTGTTTTAGGTTTGGCCAAGTCTGGTGAATCTGCAGCTCGTTTGTTGGACAAGCTAGGTGCCATTGTGACAGTAAATGATGGCAAACCTTTTGAGGACAATCCAGCTGCCCAAAGTTTGTTGGAAGAAGGAATCAAGGTCATTACAGGTGGCCATCCTTTGGAACTCTTGGATGAAGAGTTTGCCCTTATGGTGAAAAATCCAGGTATTCCATACAGTAATCCCATGATTGAAAAGGCTTTGGCCAAGGGGATTCCAGTCTTGACTGAGGTGGAATTGGCTTACTTGATTTCAGAAGCGCCAATTATCGGTATCACAGGTTCGAACGGTAAAACAACCACAACGACTATGATTGGGGAAGTTTTGACTGCTGCTGGACAACATGGTCTCTTATCAGGAAATATCGGCTATCCTGCCAGTCAAGTGGTTCAAACTGCGACAGATAAGGACACTCTTGTTATGGAACTTTCTTCTTTCCAACTCATGGGTGTTCAAGAATTCCATCCAGAGATTGCGGTTATTACCAACCTCATGCCAACTCATATCGATTATCATGGTTCTTTTGAGGAATATGTAGCAGCTAAGTGGAATATCCAGAACAAGATGACAGCGGCTGATTTCCTTGTCTTGAACTTTAACCAAGACTTGGCAAAAGACTTGGCTACTAAAACACAAGCTACCGTTGTACCATTTTCAACACTTGAAAAGGTTGATGGAGCTTATCTGGAAGATGGTCAACTCTACTTCCGTGGGGAAGTGGTCATGGCAGCGAATGAAATCGGAGTTCCAGGTAGCCACAATGTGGAAAATGCCCTTGCGACTATTGCTGTAGCCAAGCTTCGTGGTGTTGATAACCAAACCATCAAAGAAACTCTTTCAGCCTTTGGTGGTGTCAAACACCGTCTCCAATTTGTGGATGAAATCAAGGGTGTCAAATTCTATAATGATAGCAAGTCAACCAATATATTGGCTACTCAAAAAGCCTTGTCAGGGTTTAACAACAGCAAGGTCATTTTGATTGCAGGTGGTTTGGACCGTGGTAATGAGTTTGACGAATTGGTTCCAGACATTACTGGACTCAAGAAGATGGTCATCCTCGGTCAGTCTGCAGAACGTGTCAAACGGGCAGCAGATAAGGCTGGTGTGTCTTATGTGGATGCGACTGATATTGCAGATGCGACCCGCAAAGCCTATGAACTTGCGACTCAAGAAGATGTAGTCCTTCTCAGTCCTGCAAATGCCAGCTGGGATATGTATGCTAACTTTGAAGTACGTGGCGACCTCTTTATCGACACAGTAGCGGAGTTAAAGGAATAATATGAAAAAAATTGTCTTTACAGGTGGGGGGACGGTTGGACACGTAACCCTCAACCTTTTGTTAATGCCCAAGTTCATCGAAGATGGTTGGGAAGTCCACTATATCGGGGACAAGCGTGGTATCGAACACCAAGAAATCCTCAAGTCGGGTCTAGATGTCACCTTCCATTCCATTGCGACTGGAAAATTGCGTCGTTATTTCTCTTGGAAAAATATGCTGGACGTCTTCAAAGTTGGCTGGGGAATTGTCCAGTCGCTCTTTATCATGTTACGACTTCGTCCACAGGCTCTTTTTTCAAAGGGAGGCTTTGTCTCTGTGCCGCCTGTGATCGCAGCACGTGTTTCAGGAGTTCCTGTCTTTATTCACGAATCGGACCTATCTATGGGCTTGGCCAATAAAATCGCCTATAAATTTGCGACGAAGATGTATTCAACCTTTGAGCAAGCTTCAAGTTTGACTAAGGTTGAGCATGTGGGAGCAGTGACCAAGGTTTCAGATCAAAAAAATCCAGAACCCGATGAATTGGTGGATATTCAAACCCACTTTAATCCCCAATTGCCAACTGTATTGTTTGTCGGTGGTTCTGCAGGTGCTCGTGTCTTTAACCAATTGGTGACAGACCATAAGAAAGAACTGACAGAACGCTACAATATTATCAATCTAACTGGAGATTCTAGCCTGAACGAGTTGAGCCAAAATCTCTTTCGTGTTGACTATGTGACCAATCTCTATCAACCCTTGATGGAATTGGCTGATATAGTTGTGACACGAGGTGGTGCTAATACGATTTTTGAGCTCTTGGCCATGGCAAAATTACATGTTATTGTGCCACTTGGTCGTGAAGCTAGTCGTGGAGACCAGATTGAGAATGCAGCTTACTTTGTAAAAAAAGGCTATGCAGAAGAGCTTCAAGAAAGCGATTTGACCTTGGACAGTTTAGAAGTGAAGCTTTCTCACTTACTAAGTCACAAGGAAGACTATCAAGCCAAGATGAAGGCTTCAAAGGAATTGAAATCTCTAGCAGATTTTTATCAATTGTTGAAAAAAGATTTATCATAAGGAAAGTAAATGTCAAAAGATAAGAAAAAAGAGGGCAAAGAAATCCTCGAAGAATTTAAAGAGTTATCAGAATGGCAGAAACGAAACCAAGAATATCTAAAAAAGAAGGCTGAGGAAGAGGCGGCCCTAGCTGAGGAGAAGGAAAAGGAAAGACAGACTCGAATGGCTTCAAAATCTGAAAAGTCAGATGCAACCGAGGAGCAAGAGAGTGAATCTGATTCAAAAGACTCAAAATCAGCTAAGAAAGAGTCTGAAGAAAAAGTAGAAGAGTCAGAAGACGTTAAAAAAGAAGTACCCAAAGAAGAACCAAAATCCAAAGAGCCAAAGAAACAGAATAAACAGGATAAAAAAATAGAGAAAAAGCCTGTAAAGGAAAAACAGGTCAAACCGAAAATTCCAGGAGTTCATATCTGGCGGGCTATCTCGATTTTGTTTCTCAGTCTGCTTTTATTGGTTGTCTCTGCCTACTTGCTCAGTCCTTATGCGACCATGAAGGATATTCGTGTTGAGGGAACAGTGCAAACTACAGATGATGATATTCGACAGGCTTCAGGCATTCAGGATTCGGATTATACGATTAACCTTCTGCTAGACAAGGCAAAATATGAAGAGCAGATCAAGTCTAACTATTGGGTTGAATCAGCTCAGCTTGTCTATCAATTTCCAACCAAGTTTACAATCAAGGTCAAGGAATATGATATTGTGGCCTACTATGTTTCTGGAGAAAGTCATTATCCAATCCTTTCAAGCGGTCAGCTTGAGACCAGTGCGGTAAGTTTGGTGAGTCTGCCAGAAACTTATATATCAGTTCTCTTTAATAACAGCGAACAAATCAAGACCTTTACCTCAGAACTTTCTCAAATTAGCCCCGAACTCAAATCTGCTATCCAAAAGGTGGAACTAGCCCCAAGCAAGGTCACATCAGATTTAATTCGAGTGACTATGAATGATTCGGACGAAGTTTTGGTTCCCCTTTCTGAAATGAGTAAGAAACTGCCTTACTATAGTAAGATTAAGCCACAATTGTCAGAACCAAGTGTGGTCGACATGGAAGCTGGAATTTACAGTTACACTGTGGCGGATAAATTAATTATGGAGGCTGAGGAAAAAGCCAAACAAGAGGCTAAGGAAGCTGAGAAGAAACAAAAAGAGGAAGAGAAGAAAAGACTGGAAGAACAGCAGAATAAACTAGAAGAGGAAAGGAAAAAGCTGGAGGAAGAGGGCAATCAAAACCAAACGACCCGGCGTTCATCGCGTCGTTAGGGTCTACCTTTTCTCCTATAGCTCTTTAGTGACCATGTTTTTACTTGACAAGTGTTAGTAGAAATAATAGAATAGTAAAAAACCTTTAAAGCAGTCCAGAGAGGCAGCTAAGGTTAGACGGTAAAAGGGTGGAGACTACCCATTTTTCGTGGAACCTTGCTGTTGGCAGGTTCCTTTTTTCGTGGCTTCTTGTGGCCAGACTCTCTCACTAGCAAAGGTAAAAGGAGAAACCTATGCGAGAACATCGTCCAGTTATTGCTCTTGATTTTCCTAGTTTTGAGGTGGTCAAGGAATTCTTAGCTCTTTTTCCAGCAGAAGAAAGCCTTTATCTAAAGGTAGGGATGGAGCTTTATTACGCAACGGGTCCTGAGATTGTGTCTTACTTGAAAGGCCTGGGGCACAGTGTCTTTTTGGATCTCAAGCTGCATGACATTCCCAATACAGTCAAGTCAGCCATGAAGGTCCTGTCTCAGCTTGGTGTGGATATGACCAATGTTCATGCTGCTGGCGGTGTAGAGATGATGAAGGCGGCGCGTGAAGGTCTTGGAAGTCAAGCCAAATTGATCGCTGTCACTCAGCTCACATCAACATCGGAATCCCAGATGCAGGAGTTTCAAAATATCCAAACCAGCCTGCAGGAGTCTGTGATTCATTATGCTAAGAAGACAGCTGAAGCGGGATTAGATGGTGTTGTTTGCTCGGCTCAGGAAGTGCAAGTCATCAAGCAGGCCACCAATCCAGATTTTATCTGTCTGACACCGGGCATTCGTCCGGCCGGAGCTGCAGTTGGAGACCAAAAACGCGTGATGACGCCAGCGGATGCCTATCAAATCGGTAGTGACTATATCGTAGTGGGACGTCCCATTACCCAAGCTGAGGATCCTGTTGCAGCTTATCATGCCATCAAGAATGAATGGACACAGGACTGGAATTAAAGAACTAGATTAGAAAAATAAAAGGAGAATACCATGACACTTGCTAAAGATATCGCTAGCCACCTCTTGAAAATCCAAGCCGTTTACCTCAAACCAGAGGAGCCTTTCACTTGGGCATCTGGTATCAAGTCACCCATTTATACAGATAACCGTGTGACCCTTGCCTATCCAGAAACTCGTACCCTCATTGAAAATGGCTTTGTGGAAGCTATCAAAGAAACCTTTCCAGAGGTAGAAGTGATTGCAGGAACTGCAACAGCAGGGATTCCACACGGAGCCATCATTGCTGACAAGATGAATCTGCCATTTGCCTACATCCGTAGCAAACCAAAAGACCACGGAGCTGGTAACCAAATCGAAGGCCGCGTAGCTCAGGGGCAAAAGATGGTAGTGGTTGAAGACCTTATTTCAACAGGTGGTTCTGTTCTCGAGGCCGTGGCAGCAGCCAAGCGAGAAGGAGCAGATGTGCTTGGAGTTGTAGCGATTTTCAGCTACCAATTGCCAAAAGCAGACAAAAACTTTGCAGATGCTGGTGTTAAGCTGTTAACACTTTCTAACTACAGTGAACTCATTCACCTAGCTCAAGAAGAAGGTTACATCACACCAGAAGGACTGGACCTCCTTAAACGCTTTAAAGAAGACCAAGAAAATTGGCAAAATGCTTAAGACATAGAAAATCAGGTAGTCACTAGGATTACCTGATTTCTTTTTGTGATGTTATTGGATCTTATACTCAATGAAAATCAAATATAATCCAAGGTGAAGCTGATATGGTTTGAAGAGATTTTCGAAGAGTATTAGTCAACTTTTCCACCTTCAACAACCAGGTCATCTGCTTTAGCAGCGTCACCGTAGGTTGGGTGAAGTGTTTTTTCATAGGCCTTATGGAAGAAGTTTTCTTTGCCTAATTTTTCAATATCTTTATTGATGAAGTCTAGCAATTCTTGGTTGCCTTTTTGAACTGCTGCTGCAATGGTATCTGGATTACCGAGAGAAGTAATTCCTACTTCAAATCCTTTGTTTTCAAGCGCCCAAGCTAGGACTTCAGTATTGTCGGTAGAAAAGGCATCTCCACGTCCGTCAAGAAGGGCTTGGTAAGAGTCACTGTATTGGTCATATTTTTGGAGTTTGATTTCTGGATGATTCTTTTCAAAATAAGTCTCAGCAGTTGTTCCTTTTGTAACAATCAAGGTTTTGCCTTCTAATTGTTTGACGTCTGTAATGAGACCAGTCTTAGGTGATACGACACCCAGAGAAACTTTCATATATGGAAGGGCAAAATCAACTTGTTTCTTGCGTTCGTCAGTCACTGTAAAGTTGGCAAGGGTAATATCCACCTTGTTTGAAATCAAGTATTCAGCACGGTTGGCAGCATCGACGGAGACGTATTTAACCTTCACCCCAAGGTCTTGTGCTAATTGATTCCCAAGTTCAATATCGTAACCTTGGTAAGAACCGTCATTGTCAACGTAACCAAACGGTTTTTTATCTCCAAACACGGCGACTCGTAGCTCACCGCTTTTTTTGATTTCATCGATTGTGCGAGCCTTGGCAGTGGTTTTACCTGACGATGCACCACCATTTCCACCTGAGCTACAAGCTGTGACAAAGATAAGGGCAAAGGCAAGTGCCAAAACAGTTAAGAGTGGTTTGAATAGTTTCATAAGAATCTCCTTTATAGATATGAGCCAAATTGGCTAAAGTCAAAGACGTTTAAAAATTCCTGGGCTCGTTTGGTTTGCGGATTGGTAAAGAAGGCTTGAGCCGTTCCTTCTTCAGTGATTTTCCCTTGGTCGAGGAAGATAATCCGATCGGCAATAGCTTGAGCAAACTGCATTTCATGAGTTACTAAAATCATGGTACGGCCTTCTTGGGCCAAATCATTGATAAGTTCTAGCACCTCACGTACCATTTCTGGATCCAGCGAAGCAGTCACTTCGTCAAAAAGGATGATTTCTGGATGCATGAGGAGGGCACGGACAATTGCAACCCGTTGCTTCTGTCCACCAGACAATTGACGAGCAAAGCTATGTTGTTTATCCAACAATCCGACACGTTCCAGTAGTTGTAAAGCCTCTTCCGTTACTTCCTTCTTGTCTCTTCCCTGAGCCTTGATAGGGCCTAGGATGAGGTTTTGTAGGACATCCAGATGGGGAAAGAGTTCATAACTTTGAAAAACCATGCCAATCTTTTGGCGAACTAGGTGAAAATCTTTTTTATTTTCAACGATAGACTGACCATCCAGAAGAATATCTCCACCTTGAATACTTTCTAAGCCATTGAGACAACGAAGGAGAGTACTTTTCCCACAACCAGATGGTCCTAGGATAACAACAACTTCCCCTTTTTTGATTTCTAGAGAAAGTCCTTGGAGGATGGGATTGTCTCCGAAGGATTTTTTTAGTTCCTTGATTTCTAAGATAGTTTCAGACATTTAGTTCCTCCAATGTTTTTCTAAGTGAGTGGATAGTTTGGAAATAGGAAAGCAGACTGCGAAATATAAGACTAGAATGGTTCCATAAATCCAAAAGGAAGCAGTTGGGATGGTCAGGCGATTGCTATCGATGATTTGTTGTCCAACCTTTGTAACCTCAACAACCCCTATCAAAACAACCAAGGAAGTGGTTTTAATCATCCGAGTAACAAGATTGATGGCTTGTGGCAGTAATCTTCTAAAGACTTGTGGGATAATGATGTGGTAGTAAAGTTGAACATTGGTTAAGCCGAGTGCCTGTCCACTTTCAAACTGATGCTTAGGAAGGGAAGTGATAGCTCCACGGACCAAGTCTCCCATCTCAGCTGTTCCCCAGAGGGTGAAAACGATAATAGCAGAAGTCTCACCTGAGATATTGATATTAAAGTTTCGAGCCAAGCCAAAGTAAACGATGAAGAGTAGCACCAGTTGGGGCATGATACGGATGAATTCCAGATACAATCGTGTTAAAAATCGTATGATTCTAGAATGGGAGGTCATGATGATTCCCATGACTGTCCCGAATATCATGGATAAGAGGACAGACAGGATGGATATCCCAATCGTAACGCTCAATCCCTGTAAGATTCTCAGGAGATTATTTCCCTGAAAGAGTACTTGGATTCCCGAATCCTGCATGGCGGAGCCTCCTTTCTATCCAGCTAAAGACCAGTGAGATGGGGAGCAACATGATAAGGTAAGCAACTACCAACATAGTTAGCGCAATGTCTGTCTCATAATAGAGTCCAATCAAGTCCTTGGCGACATACATGAGGTCGGCCAAAGCTACTGCTGAGAAAACAGAGGTTTCCTTGATGAGGAAAATGACATTGGCACTAAAAGACGGTAGGGCCACCGCTGTTGCTTGCGGAAGAACCACATAGCGAAAGACCTGCACAGGTGTCAGACCGATTGCTAATCCAATCTCCTGCTGGGTTTGACTGACGGCTTCCAACCCACTTCGGAAAGATTCTGCCATATAGGAGCCCCCTAAAAAGACCAGTCCTAAAGTGGCACAGACTTCTGAAGATAGGACAATCCCTACTCTAGGAAGTCCGAAGTAGAGAAAGAAGAGTTGAATCAAAAGGGGCGTATTACGTGACAATTCAATATAGGCTGTCGCTACTTGCGCCAAAACAGGGATTCGATAATGTCGGATGATACTAACGATTAAACCGAGCAGAAAGGATCCCAGAATTCCCCAAACTGCAATATGCAAGGTTAGAAAGAATGCCTTTTGATATAGTGGTAGATATTGTTCAACAATGGACCAATTCAAAAATAGAACCTCCCATCTAGAAATAATACAGTTATTGTAGCACTTAAAATCTTCTTTGGATAATATCTATTTTTTATTGCCGTTATAAGGATTTTTTATCATAGACATAAAATTTCTGAAATTTACAAACAAAATATTTGAAAAGTTTTGAAAAAAGAGTTAAGATATTTTTGTAATATACAAAGTAAACGCTTACTTATTAAGGAGGGCATTTTATGTCATACAAAACAAGCAATGCAGAAGGTCATGTAGATTTCATCAATACCTATGATTTGGAGCCAATGGCGCAACAAGTTATTCCTAAAGCAGCATTTGGCTATATCGCTAGTGGGGCGGAAGATACTTTCACTTTACGTGAGAATATTCGCGCCTTTAACCATAAACTCATCGTTCCGCATACGCTTTGCAATGTAGAAAATCCAAGTACAGAGATTGAATTTGCAGGTGAAAAATTGTCTTCACCAATCATCATGGCGCCTGTTGCGGCTCATAAATTAGCAAATGAACAGGGTGAAGTGGCGACTGCGCGTGGTGTGCATGAATTTGGTTCTCTTTACACAACTAGCTCTTACTCTACTGTCGATCTTCCAGAAATTACAGAAGCCCTTCAAGGGACACCTCACTGGTTCCAATTTTACTTTAGTAAAGATGATGGGATCAACCGCCACATCATGGACCGTGTGAAGGCTGAAGGTTATAAAGCGATTGTCTTGACGGCTGATGCTACGGTAGGGGGCAATCGTGAGGTGGACAAGCGTAATGGTTTTGTTTTCCCAGTTGGCATGCCGATTGTTGAAGAATACCTACCAGAAGGTGCTGGTAAATCAATGGACTTTGTTTACAAATCAGCTAAACAACGCTTGTCTCCACGTGATGTAGAATTTATTGCTGAATACTCAGGACTTCCTGTTTATGTCAAGGGACCACAATGCCGTGAGGACGTTGAACGTTCGCTTGCTGCGGGAGCTTCTGGTATCTGGGTAACCAACCATGGTGGTCGCCAAATCGACGGTGGACCAGCTGCCTTCGACTCACTTCAAGAAGTAGCTGAAGCAGTTGACAAACGCGTACCAATTGTCTTTGACTCAGGTATTCGTCGTGGTCAACACGTCTTTAAAGCCTTGGCTTCAGGAGCAGACTTGGTAGCTATTGGTCGCCCTGTCATCTATGGTTTGGCTCTCGGTGGTAGTGTTGGTGTACGTCAAGTCTTTGAACACTTGAATGCAGAATTGAAGACAGTTATGCAATTGTCTGGAACTCAGACTATTGAAGATGTCAAACACTTCAAACTCCGTCACAACCCATACAACCCAACCTTCCCAGTTGACCCACGCGACTTAAAATTGTATTGATAAAAAGATTGCCTCCACTGAATGTGGAGGTTTTTCTTCGTCTATAGGAAGAATAAATCACCATTAAAAACTATATAAATATATTTTCTAATCAAATATCTTGCTAGGGCTTTCATTTTTTGCTATACTGGTGCAGTAATTAAATAACAAAGACATTTGGGGTGCTTTAAGCTGAGATGATACCCATTGAACCTGATACAGTTAAGACTGGCGAAGGGAAATGTGAAACGTTTTTTCGTATGGCGAAATGAACGATCTAATCTTGTAAGCTAAACTCTAATTCTTGATTGTAATTGGAGTTTTTTTGTTTATATAAGCTGGATGAAGGTGATACAAAGCATTTAGGTAGCTCTTCTTGAACGCCCTTGATTTTCTTTAAAAAGGTCAAGTAAAACTAGGATTTTCTTGGTATTTTGTTGATTACGAACGAGTAAAGAGAGGAAAAGTAAATATGGAAACACAAGACTATGCATTTGAGACAGGTTTGACCGTTGGAGAATTATTAAAAAGCAGTCAGAAGGATTGGCAGGCTGCAATCAATCATCGTTTTGTTCAGGAACTTTTTGAGGGTGTAATTGAGAATAAGGTCTTAAAAGAATACCTGATTCAAGATTATCACTTCTTTGATGCCTTCTTATCCATGCTGGGTGCCTGCGTAGCCCACGCAGACCAGCTTGAATCCAAGCTTCGTTTTGCCAAGCAACTAGGCTTTCTTGAAGCAGATGAAGACGGTTATTTCCAAAAGGCTTTCAAAGAGTTAAAAGTATCTGAGAATGACTATCTGGAAGTGACCTTGCATCCTGTAACAAAAGCCTTTCAGGAGCTTATGTATTCTGCTGTGTCATCATCAGATTATGCTCATCTTTTGGTTATGCTGGTCATTGCGGAAGGTCTCTATTTGGACTGGGGTTCTAAAGATTTGGCTCTACCTGAAGCCTATATTCATTCGGAATGGATCAATCTCCACAGAGGTCCTTTCTTTGCAGAGTGGGTTCAATTTCTGGTTGACGAACTCAATCGTGTCGGAAAAGGTCGAGAAGATGTGACAGAACTTCAGCAACGCTGGAATCAAGCGGTCGCTTTAGAATTAGCTTTTTTTGATATTGGTTATGATGCCTAGAGAAGGCTCGTTATATTTACAAATTTGATGAGGTAAATCATTCAATGTAAATGAAAAAATTTCTTAACGAAAGATAGAAATAAATCGAAATCAGTAGATCGTATAAAGTGAAAAGGAAGGATTTCAATATGACAAGTTTAAAATTATTAAAAGAAAAAGCACCTTTGATCATTTGCATAACCAACGATGTAGTAAAAAATTTCACAGCAAATGGATTAGTAGCACTGGGTGCATCACCAGCCATGAGTGAGTTTCCAGCAGATTTAGAGGATTTGTTAAAGTATGCTGGTGGTTTATTAATAAACATAGGAACATTGACAGATGAAAATTGGAAATTATACCAAGCTGCTCTGAAAATTGCAGAGAAATATAATGTCCCAGCAGTTTTAGATCCTGTAGCCTGTGGAGCAGGAGAATATAGAAAAAAAGTAGCAGATGATCTAATCAATAATTACAAACTGGCAGCGATTAGGGGAAATGCTGGCGAGATTGCCTCTTTAGTAGGAATAAATGTGGCATCTAAAGGAGTAGATAGTGCAGGCGTAGATAATATTGATGAAATTGCTCTAGCAGCAAATAAAAAGTTCAATATTCCAATAGTAGTAACTGGTGAAGTGGATGCTATTGCGGTAAATGGAGAAGTGGTGACGATTCATAATGGTAGTGCCATGATGCCAAAAGTTATTGGGACAGGATGCTTATTAGGCGCTGTAGTAGCAAGCTTTATCGGACTTGAAAAAGGTCAAGAATTGAAATCATTAGAAACAGCAATGTTGGTTTACAATATAGCTGGAGAAATGGCAGAAAAACGTCCAAATGGGCATTTTCCTGGAACATTTAAAGTTGAATTTATAAATGCCTTATACGAGATTACAGATGAAGATGTAAAGAAATTCAAAAGAGTGAAGTAAGATGTTTCAAAAAGAATTACTAAAACTATATTTTATTTGTGGAACGACCACTTGCCAAGGAAAAGATCTTTATAAGGTCGTTGAGGAAGCCTTAAAAGGTGGTATAACCTTATTTCAATTTCGTGAAAAAGGTGAGGGAGCCTTAGAAGGTAAAGAAAAAGTCGAATTAGCAATAAAACTACAGGATCTTTGTAAAAAATATAATGTTCCATTTATTGTTAATGATGATATTGATTTGGCAATGGAAATTGACTCTGATGGCGTACATGTAGGACAAGATGACCTTGGAGTTGATGAAATTAGAAAATTGATGCCAGATAAAATAATTGGTCTTTCTATAAAAAACGAGGAAGAATTTCAACAATCAAAAGTTGAATATGTAGATTATGTTGGTGTTGGTCCTGTATTTGATACCCAGTCAAAGGATGATGCTGGTGGCGCTATAGGTTATGAGGGTCTTAAATTGATGAGAAAACTATTGCCACAAATGCCCTTAGTTGCAATTGGTGGGATACAGACGCAACATATTAAAGACATTATGAAGACCAATGTTGACGGTGTTTCAATCATTTCAGCAATATCGTATGCAAAAAATATAGAAAAAACTGTTCGAGAAATGAGTGAACAATAGGTATCAATTTTTCCTTGGATTCTGGGGGAGTAGGATTTTCTTTTTTCTAAAAAGCTATGTCCAGATTCAGCTCAAATGGCTAATCTATCAAACAAGACATTTGTTTTTTGCAAACGAAAGATCTGCTGTCTTTGTGAGTGCAAGGCTGTATTTCCAGTTCAATTTCTTGAACTGGAAAAAATCGTTTGTTATAATATTTATATAATTAAATAATAAAGACATTTGGGGTGCTTTAGGCTGAGATGATACCCATTGAACCTGATACAGTTAAGACTGGCGAAGGGAAATGTGAAACGTTTTTTTCGTATGTCGAAAAGAACTGTCTAATCTTGTAAGCTAAACTCTAATTCTTGATTGTAATTGGAGTTTTTTTGTTTATCAAAAGAGGATAGGCTGGACGTTAAGCCTTTCGGTAGCTCACCTTAAATACCCCACTTTTCTTTAAAAAAGGAGTTTTTTATGTTGAAAAAATGGCAGTTAAAAGATGTTATTTTACTTGCTTTCTTGTCTATCTTTTTTGGTGGCGTTTTTGTAGGATCGGGCTATCTGTTTGATATCCTCACTCTGATTTTAGCCCCTCTTGGCTTGCAGGCCTTTGCCAATGAAATCCTCTTTGGTCTTTGGTGTATGGCTGCGCCTATTGCTGCAATCTTTGTTCCAAGAGTCGGAAGTGCAACGATTGGTGAAGTGCTAGCTGCGCTTGCTGAAGTCCTTTATGGTAGCCAATTCGGTCTAGGTGCCCTTTTGTCTGGCTTGGTTCAAGGTTTGGGAAGTGAACTTGGTTTTATCGTAACCAAGAATCGCTATGAAAGTTGGCTCTCTCTAACTGCTAATAGTATTGGGATTACGCTTGTTAGTTTTGTCTATGAATACATTAAGTTAGGTTACTACGCCTTCTCCCTTCCTTTTGTTCTTTCCTTGCTTGTGGTACGCTTTATTTCTGTCTTTTTCTTCTGTACCATCTTGGTTCGTGCCATTGTCAAACTCTACCATCAGTTTGTAGCTGGAGGAAAGGCATAGATGGGGCTGGAACTACGAGCGATTCAGTCCCCAATCTTCTCTGAGCCACTTGATTTTACTTTTCATGCGCAAGCCTTTACCTTGTTAGTTGGGAGCAGTGGTTCAGGGAAATCGAGTCTCTTTCAAATGATTGCCCAAGTCAGTTCTCTTCCCTATAGCGGTCAAGTCCTGATAAATGGGAGCGAGGTCAGTCAGATTTCTATCATCGAACGTGTCCAGACGGTTGGTATTCTCTTTCAAAATCCCAATCATCAATTTACCATGGAGAACTTGTTTGAGGAGCTAATTTTTACCTTGGAAAATATTGGGCATCCCGTTCAGGAAATTGATTCTAAAATAGCAGAGGTTGTCCAGCAATGTCGCTGTGAGAAGATTTTGCACCGTCCCCTCCATCACTTATCAGGTGGGGAAAAGCAAAAGGCTGCTTTGGCTGTTCTCTTTGCTATGAATCCTAGGGTATATCTCTTGGATGAGCCCTTCGCTTCCATTGACCGCAAGAGTAGGATAGAGATATTGGAGATTCTAAAAGAGTTGGCCTCTGATGGGAAGACAGTTATTTTGTGCGACCATGATTTATCTGATTATGAAGCCTATATCGACCATATGGTGGAGCTAAGAGATGGACAACTAAGGGAAGTGTTTCAAATCCCTACCTCTGAGATGACACAGGTTGCTTCAAAGGAAGTTGCTTCTAGCCCAGAACTATTCCATATGGATAGAACGACTTGTGAGCTGGATAATCGCCCCCTATTTTCAATTGCGGATTTTACGTTCTACCAAGGAATTTCCTGTATCTTGGGAGACAATGGTGTCGGGAAATCAACCCTCTTTCGGTCTATTCTTCAATTTCAAAAGTATAAGGGGCGCATTACCTGGAAGGGGACAGTCCTGAAAAAGAAAAAGAGTTTGTACCGTGACCTGACGGGTGTTGTTCAGGAAGCTGAGAAGCAGTTTATCCGAGTCAGTCTGCGAGAAGAGCTTCAATTAGATGGACCTGATTCTGAAAGAAATCAGCGGATACTCCAAGCTTTACAATATTTTGATCTGGAGCAGGCTCTTGATAAGAGTCCCTATCAATTAAGTGGTGGTCAGCAAAAGATTCTTCAGCTCTTGACCATCTTGACTAGCAAGGCTTCTGTGATCTTGCTAGACGAACCTTTTGCAGGTTTGGATGATAGAGCTTGCCATTATTTTTGTCAGTGGATTCTGGAGGAGAGAAATCAAGGAAGAAGTTTTCTGATCATTAGCCATCGTTTAGATCCCTTGATCTCTGTGGTTGATTATTGGATTGAGATGACTAGTCAGGGTCTCAGTCATGTGAAAGAAGTGACAATTACCAAACCACTCATATCTCAGAGTAGCAATACCCAAGGGGAGGTGAAGTAGTATGGTCAAAGTAGCAACCCAGACACCGATTATCAGTCTCTTCTTGCTGATTTTATCCTTGGAAACATCTTTCATTCCTTCGATTGCTCTGAATCTTTCGGTAGTCGCATTTTGTATCCTCTTTATGCTCTATTACCGTCGATTTAAAGTATTGGCTTGGATGATTCTGCTTGCCATTTTGCCATCCTTGGCCAATTACTGGGCAGTTCAGTTACATGGAGATGCTTCGCAGGCAGTCATGCTTGGAACGAGGGCCTTTGTGACAGTTTGTATCGGCCTTGTCTTTGTTTCCTCTATTTCCTTAAAAGAGCTTCTCTTGTACTTGGCTCAAAAGGGGTTATCACGCTCTTGGGCTTATGCCTTGATTGTGGTATTCAATTCCTTTCCCCTTATTCAGCAAGAAATCAAGTCTCTCAAGGAAGCTTGCCTATTACGCGGTCAAGAACTGCATGTTTGGTCTCCCTTGATTTACAGCAAGGTTCTGATGACAGTCTTTAGGTGGCGCCATCTTTACCTGAGAGCCCTGTCGGCGCATGGATATGACGAACATGCACAGGTGGAGAATAGCTATCGGACTTTTTATATTCCTCAAAGGACAATATTCATCTACCTGCTTTTCTTTTTATTGCTTCAAACCAGTCTATTTTTATAAAGGAGTTATTATGGAATTTACAGATATTGCGATGGAATTATCCAAGGAAGCTTGGCAGGCTTCTTTTCATCATCCCTTTATTTTACAGTTGCAAGAGGGGAATTTAGAACCTGCCATTTTCCGCTATTACCTGATTCAGGATGCCTACTATCTGAAGGCCTTCTCAGAAATCTATCACCTTTTGGCTGAAAAGACTTCCAACCAAGAGATGAAAAGACTCTTGAAACAAAATGCTCAGAGTCTAGTGGAAGGTGAGTTATTTATCCGCCAACAATTTTTCAAGGAATTGGAAATCAGCGATCAGGAAATGGAGCAACATCCAATCGCTCCAACCTGCTATCATTATATCTCTCACATTTATCGGCAATTTGAAGAAGCAAATCTAGCCATTGCCTTTGCAAGTTTGCTGCCTTGTCCTTGGTTATACCATGATATAGGTAAATCACTTAATCTTAAACCATCACCAAATCCTCTCTATCAACAATGGATTGAAACTTATATTACGGATGAGTTAGAGCAGCAGATTCGAGAGGAAGAAGCTCTGGTCAATCAACTCTATCGAGAAAGTGATGAGACAGACAGGAAAAAAATGCTAGATGCCTTCCACATCAGTGTTCACATGGAAGCCAAGTTTTGGGAAATGGCCTACCAACACCAAACATGGAAGAGCGATTTACAGTCTTTAGAAACAGGAGAAGAATAGAAACATGAGAAAGCACCAATTACAAGTTCACAAATTAACCATTTTATCTATGATGATTGCCCTTGATGTAGTCCTCACGCCTATCTTTCGGATTGAGGGAATGGCACCGATGTCCAGTGTAGTCAATATTCTAGCTGGAATCATGATGGGACCTGTTTATGCCTTGGCTATGGCTACAGTGACAGCCTTTATCCGTATGACGACTCAAGGGATTCCGCCTTTAGCTCTCACAGGAGCGACTTTTGGGGCCCTTCTAGCAGGTCTCTTTTATAAGTATGGTCGAAAATTTTATTTTTCTGCTTTGGGAGAAATTTTGGGAACAGGTATTATTGGTTCTATTGTTTCCTATCCTGTTATGGTACTCTTTATAGGATCGGCCGCTAAGCTTAGCTGGTTTATCTACACTCCTCGATTTTTCGGAGCAACCTTGATTGGTACAGCGATTTCCTTTATTGCCTTTCGATTTTTAATCAAGCAGGAATTCTTTAAAAAAGTTCAGGGATATTTCTTTGGTGAAAGGATAGACTGATGCAGGCATTGACAAATCCTTTTCCTATAGGCTCTAGTTCCCTAATTCACTGTATTACCAATGAGATTTCATGTGAGATGCTAGCAAATGGGATTTTGGCTCTGGGGTGTAAACCAGTTATGGCAGATGACCCTCGTGAGGTTCTTGATTTTACTAAGCAAAGCCAGGCACTCTTCATCAATTTGGGGCATTTGTCAGCTGAGAAGGAAAAAGCAATCCGTATAGCAGCTTCTTATGCAGCTCAAGTTTCTCTTCCAATGGTAGTAGATGCGGTTGGCGTAACAGCTTCATCCATTCGTAAGAGCTTAGTTGAAGACCTTTTAGACTATAGACCTACGGTCCTTAAAGGAAACATGTCGGAAATCCGAAGTCTTGTTGGCTTAAAGCACCACGGCGTTGGGGTCGATGCGAGTGCTAAAGACCAAGAAACTGAGGATTTATTTCAAGTCTTGAAAGACTGGTGTCAGACCTATCCAGGTATGTCATTCTTAGTTACTGGCCCCAAGGACCTCATCGTTTCAAAGAATCAGGTTGCTGTATTGGGAAATGGCTGTGCAGAATTGGACTGGATAACAGGGACAGGAGACTTGGTTGGAGCCTTGACAGCCGTTTTCCTCAGCCAAGGAATGCCTGGCTTTGAAGCTTCGTGTCTAGCAGTTTCTTATCTCAATATCGCTGCTGAGAAAATAGTTGTTCAAGGAATGGGATTGGAAGAATTTCGTTTCCAAGTTCTCAATCAGCTCTCTCTCCTCAAAAGAGACGAAAATTGGCTAGATGCCATTAAAGGAGATATTTATGAATAGAGAGGCACTTAGACTGTATCTGGTAACCAATCGCTATCAAGATTCCTTGAAAAGTTTTCTTGAAAAGATTGAGACGGCCTGCCGTTCAGGGGTCACCATAGTCCAATTACGAGAAAAAAATCTCACAACCAATCAATATTATCAACTGGCAAAACAAGTCAAGGAAATAACAGATGCCTATCAGGTACCCTTGATAATCGATGATCGTTTGGATGTCTGTCTTGCGGTTGATGCTGCTGGTTTGCATATCGGAGACGATGAACTACCAGTTTCGGTTGCTAGACAAGTATTGGGTCCTGACAAAATACTTGGTGTCACAGCTAAAACTGTAAAAAGAGCCCTCGAGGCAGAAGAAGGAGGTGCGGATTACTTGGGGACAGGAGCCATTTTCCCGACTACGACCAAAAAAAATGCGCCTATCACCCTAATTTCAACCTTGAAAACAATTTGCCAAAGGGTCGCCATTCCAGTAGTTGCTATTGGCGGCTTGACATCAGAGAATATTGACCAACTTATCGGCACGGATATAGCTGGTGTAGCTGTCGTACGTGATTTGATGCAGGCAGAAGATATAGAAGAAAAAACACAAGCTTTCTTAACAAAGTTGGATGACATTATTTTCTAATTAATACTCAATGAAAATCAAAGAGCAAACTAGGAAGCTAGTCGCAGGTTGCTCAAAGCACAGCTTTGAGGTTGCAGATAAAGTTGACGTGGTTTGAAGAAGTATAAAAACTCTCTAATTCCCTTAAAGTGGGAACTAGAGAGTTTTTTTAATCTTTAAAGCTTGTATGGTTGACTGGGCCAGAACCATGACCGAGTTGAGGGGCGTCTTGGATGGCTTTTGTGATAAAGGCCTTGGCTTTATCGACTGCTTGATAGAGGTTTTTCCCCTTGGCTAGTTCAGCGGTAATCACTGCAGCAAAGGTACATCCAGTACCATGGGTGTGACAGGTTTGGATTCTTGGACTTTCCCAGATAAATTGCTCATCCTTGGTAAAGAGGAAATCCTTGGCACCGCCTTCGAGATGGCCACCTTTGATAACCACAGACTGAGGACCAAATTCTTTTAAAATCAGGCGACCGGCACGTTGCATGTCTTCGGGATTATGAATTGAGAAACCGACAATCTCTTCTGCCTCAGGAAGATTGGGCGTGATAATGCTTGCAAGGGGAAGCAGGTTTGTTTTTAGGTAGTCTCTGGCACTGGTATTAATCAGGGTATCACCGCTTGTTGCGACCATAACAGGGTCAAGGACGTAGGGACAGTCCAGTTTTTTAAGATAGGGTTGGATGATCTCCATGATCTCAGTAGTTGCCAACATCCCTGTTTTTACAGCCTGAGGTGGAATATCAGAAAAGACACTCTCCAATTGGGCTTTCAACATTTGAGGAGAAACGTGCTCGATTAATTGAACACCTCTGGTATTTTGAGCGACAAGACTGGTCACAACGGCCATTCCATAGACATCTCTAGCTTGGAACGACTTTAAGTCAGCCATAATGCCAGCACCACCACTAGGGTCAGTCCCTGCAATGGTCAAAGCAACGGGTAAATAAGTCATCTAAAACCTCCCAACCAACTGAAGTTTGTATTCTTAAGAACAAGCTAGTCTGTTTTAGAAAGGCAATAGAAGACTGCTAGTCCCCATTATCATTTCCACTTCCATCAGCTAGCATTACCTAGATTGAGTCAAAGGGTCTAACAGTCGTTAATCTCAGCATTACGCACCCCTAGTGGTTGTTTTCTTTTTTCTTTAGTATAGCATATTTTCATAGTTTATATAGTAAGATTTGACTGCAAATCTCTCGTTACATGATTAGAATTCTATTTTTCGAAAAAATAATAAAAATTATAGTTGACAAATGTAGATTTTGAGAGTATACTGATAATTGTAATTGACAAATGTAGATTTAGGAGGTGTGATTATGCAGATTTCAGATGCAGAATGGCAGGTCATGAAGATTATTTGGATGCAAGGGGAACAGACTAGTACGGATTTGATCAGGGTTCTGGCGGAGCGGTTCGACTGGTCCAAGTCAACCATTCAAACTCTTTTGGCTCGTTTGGTTGAGAAAGAGTGTTTGACTCGGAAAAAGGAAGGCAAGTTCTTTGTCTATTCAGCCCTTTTAACTTTGGACCAAAGTCAGGATTTACTTGTCCAAGATATCAAGGACAAGGTTTGTTCTCGTAGGATTAAGAACTTGTTGGCTGACTTGATTGCCGAATGTGATTTTACTCAGGCTGACTTGGAAGACTTGGAAGCTGTGATTTCTGAGAAGAAATCAAGCGCTGTAACAAAAGTAAAATGTAATTGTATGTAAAGGAGACATCATGTTAAATAGTATTGTAACCATTGTTTGTATTGCCCTTATCGCCTTTATCTTGTTTTGGTTTTTCAAAAAGCCTGAAAAATCTGGACACAAGGCCCAGCAAAAAAATGGCTACCAAGAGATTCGAGTGGAAGTCATGGGAGGCTATACGCCTGAGTTGATTATCCTCAAGAAATCAGTGCCAGCCCGCATTGTCTTTGACCGTAAGGACCCTTCACCCTGTCTGGACCAAATTGTTTTTCCAGACTTTGGTGTGCATGCGGACCTGCCTATGGGGGAAGAGTATGTAGTGGAAATCACACCTGAGCAGGCTGGAGAGTATGGTTTCTCTTGTGGCATGAATATGATGCACGGTAAGATGATTGTAGAATAGGAGAATGATATGACTGAAATTGTAAAAGCAAGTCTTGAAAATGGTGTTCAAAAAATCCGTATCACGGCAGACAAAGGCTACCATCCAGCTCATATACAGCTTCAAAAAGGGATCCCAGCTGAGATTACCTTTCATCGAGCAACTCCTTCAAACTGTTACAAGGAAATTTTGTTTGAAGAAGAAGGCATCTTGGAACCAATCGGCGTAGATGAGGAGAAAGTCATTCGTTTTACACCTCAAGAATTAGGCCAACATGAATTTTCTTGTGGTATGAAGATGCAAAAGGGAAGTTATACAGTTGTTGAGAAGACTCGAAAATCTCTATCACTTTTACAGCGTTTTTGGATTACTAGTATCTTTACTGTGCCTCTTGTGATCCTCATGATTGGGATGTCGACAGGAGGAATTAGTCACCAAGTCATGCGCTGGGGCACCTTTTTAGCCACAACACCGATTATGCTAGTAGCAGGTGGTCCTTATATCCAAAGTGCTTGGGCTAGTTTTAAAAAGCACAATGCCAACATGGATACCTTGGTTGCTCTTGGAACCCTAGTGGCCTATTTCTATAGCTTAGTTGCTCTCTTCGCTGGCCTCCCCGTTTACTTTGAAAGTGCTGCATTTATCTTCTTCTTCGTTCTCATGGGAGCCGTTTTTGAAGAGAAAATGCGGAAAAATACTTCCCAAGCTGTGGAGAAATTACTTGACTTGCAGGCTAAAACAGCAGAGGTATTGCGAGATGAACGCTATGTTCAAGTTCCCTTGGACCAAGTCAAGGTAGGCGACCTGATTCGGGTGCGACCTGGTGAGAAGATTGCAGTTGATGGGGTTGTAGTAGAAGGTGTGTCCAGTATTGACGAATCCATGGTGACAGGTGAGAGTCTGCCTGTAGATAAGACAGTTGGAGATACCGTCATTGGTTCAACCATCAATAATAGTGGAACACTTGTTTTTAGAGCAGAAAAAGTTGGTTCAGAGACTGTTTTGGCTCAGATTGTGGATTTTGTGAAGAAAGCTCAGACAAGTCGTGCGCCGATTCAGGACTTGACGGATAAAATTTCAGGGATTTTTGTCCCAGCAGTTGTCATTTTAGGGATTGTGACCTTTTGGGTTTGGTTCGTCTTGCTCAGGGATAGTGTAGTTGTGATTGGAGCGAGCTTTGTGTCTTCGCTTCTCTATGGAGTAGCAGTTCTGATTATTGCCTGCCCTTGTGCATTGGGACTTGCAACACCGACAGCCCTTATGGTGGGGACAGGTCGCAGTGCCAAGATGGGGGTTCTCCTTAAAAATGGAACGGTTCTACAGGAAATCCAGAAAGTCCAAACTATTGTCTTTGATAAAACAGGAACTTTGACGGAAGGGAAACCAGTGGTAACAGATATCATCGGCGACGAGGCAGAGGTGCTTGGATTGGCAGCTTCCTTGGAAGAAGCTTCTCAACACCCACTGGCTGAGGCCATTGTCAAGCGAGCGACTGAAACTGGACTTGAGCTTCACACTGTGGAAAATTTCCAAGCCTTGCACGGAAAAGGTGTCTCAGGGAAAATCAATGGAAAACAAGTTCTGCTTGGAAATGCTAAAATGCTGGATGGCATGAACATTTCTAGCACTTATCAAGAAAAACTAGAAGAACTGGAAAAAGAAGCTAAGACAGTTGTGTTCTTGGCTGTTGAGAATGAAATCAAAGGCTTGCTTGCTCTGCAAGATATTCCTAAGGAAAATGCTAAGGTTGCCATCAGTCAGTTGAAAAAACGAGGTCTTAAAACAGTCATGCTGACAGGAGACAATGCTGGTGTGGCGCGTGCTATTGCCGATCAGATCGGAATCGAAGAGGTCATTGCAGGTGTCTTGCCAGAAGAAAAAGCCCATGAAATCCATAAACTACAAGCGGCTGGCAAAGTAGCCTTTGTTGGGGATGGTATCAATGACGCTCCTGCCCTCAGTGTAGCAGATGTGGGGATTGCTATGGGAGCTGGAACAGATATTGCCATCGAGTCAGCAGATTTGGTGTTGACAACCAATAATCTCTTAGGTGTGGTGCGTGCCTTTGACATGAGTAAGAAAACCTTTCATCGTATTTTGCTCAATCTTTTCTGGGCCTTTATCTACAATGTCGCCGGAATTCCGATTGCAGCAGGAGTCTTTTCAGGTGTTGGACTGGTCCTCAATCCAGAACTAGCTGGTCTAGCTATGGCCTTTAGTTCTGTATCTGTTCTGACTAGTTCACTCTTACTAAACTTTAGTAGAATAGACTAAAAGCGGGCTTGCTCGCTTTTTATACTCTTCGAAAATCTCTTCAAACCACGTCAGCTTTATCTTCAACCTCAAAGCTGTGCTTTGAGCAACCTGCGGCTAGCTTCCTAGTTTGCTCTTTGATTTTCATTGAGTATTATAAAACAGAAACTAAAAACGTTTTCAAACTGTACTGTAATAGAGAATAGAAACTTCTGAGCAGATTCTTAGTAAACTAAAAATAAATGTGATAAATTAGTAGTGTAAAAATTTACTGAAACGTTTTCAAAAACTATATGAAACCTTTTTTAGTAGATTTAAAAATATTTGAAGGAGAGTTATCATTATGACTCAAGGGAAAATTACTGCATCTGCAGCAATGCTTAATGTATTGAAAACATGGGGCGTAGACACAATCTACGGTATCCCATCAGGAACACTCAGCTCATTGATGGACGCTTTGGCTGAAGACAAAGATATCCGCTTCTTGCAAGTTCGCCACGAAGAAACAGGTGCTCTTGCAGCGGTTATGCAAGCTAAATTCGGCGGCTCAATCGGGGTTGCAGTTGGTTCAGGTGGTCCAGGTGCGACTCACTTGATTAACGGTGTTTACGATGCAGCTATGGATAACACTCCATTCCTAGCAATCCTTGGATCACGTCCAGTTAACGAACTCAACATGGATGCTTTCCAAGAATTGAACCAAAACCCAATGTACAACGGTATCGCTGTATATAACAAACGTGTAGCTTACGCTGAGCAATTGCCAAAAGTTATTGACGAAGCTTGCCGTGCTGCAGTTTCTAAAAAAGGTCCAGCTGTTGTTGAAATCCCAGTAAACTTCGGTTTCCAAGAAATCGACGAAAACTCATACTATGGATCAGGTTCATACGAGCGTTCATTCATCGCTCCTGCTTTGAACGAAGTTGAAATCGACAAAGCTGTTGAAATCTTGAACAATGCTGAACGTCCAGTTATCTATGCTGGTTACGGTGGTGTGAAAGCTGGTGAAGTGATTACTGAATTGTCACGTAAAATCAAAGCACCAATCATCACAACTGGTAAAAACTTTGAAGCTTTCGAATGGAACTATGAAGGTTTGACAGGTTCTGCTTACCGTGTTGGTTGGAAACCAGCCAACGAAGTGGTCTTTGAAGCAGACACAGTTCTTTTCCTTGGTTCAAACTTCCCATTTGCTGAAGTTTACGAAGCATTCAAGAACACTGAAAAATTCATCCAAGTGGATATCGACCCTTACAAACTTGGTAAACGTCATGCCCTAGACGCTTCAATCCTTGGTGACGCAGGTCAAGCAGCTAAAGCTATCCTTGACAAAGTAAACCCAGTTGAATCAACTCCATGGTGGCGTGCAAACGTTAAGAATAACCAAAACTGGCGTGATTACATGAACAAACTCGAAGGTAAAACTGAGGGTGAATTGCAATTGTATCAAGTTTACAATGCAATCAACAAACATGCTGATCAAGACGCTATCTACTCAATCGACGTAGGTGACACTACTCAAACATCTACTCGTCACCTTCACATGACACCTAAGAACATGTGGCGTACATCTCCACTCTTTGCGACAATGGGTATTGCCCTTCCTGGTGGTATCGCTGCTAAGAAAGACAATCCAGATCGCCAAGTATGGAACATCATGGGTGACGGTGCATTCAACATGTGCTACCCAGACGTTATCACAAACGTTCAATACGACCTTCCAGTTATCAACGTTGTCTTCTCAAATGGTAAATATGCCTTCATCAAGGACAAATACGAAGACACAAACAAACACTTGTTTGGTTGTGACTTCCCTAATGCTGACTATGCGAAAATCGCTGAAGCTCAAGGTGCTGTAGGATTTACAGTTGACCGTATCGAAGACATCGATGCAGTTGTTGCAGAAGCTGTTAAACTCAACAAAGAAGGTAAAACTGTTGTTATCGATGCTCGTATCACTGAACACCGTCCACTTCCAGTAGAAGTACTTGAATTGGATCCAAAACTTCACTCAGAAGAAGCAATCAAAGCTTTCAAGGAAAAATACGAAGCAGAAGAACTCGTACCATTCCGCCTCTTCTTGGAAGAAGAAGGTTTGCAATCACGCGCAATTAAATAATTCCTTCGTGGAACTTAAAAAGATCGGAGCAATCCGGTCTTTTTATGGAGGAGAGTAAATGAATTTAAATCAATTAGATATTATCGTTTCAGATGTTCCCCAAGTCTGTGCTGACTTGGAGCGTATTTTGGATAAAAAGTCCGATTATGTAGACGATAGTTTTGCTCAGTTTACGATTGGCAGTCACTGTCTGATGTTATCCCAAAATCATTTGATTCCTTTGGAAGATTTTCAGTCAGGAATCATTATTCATATCGAGGTTGAGGATGTAGACCAGAACTACAAACGGTTGAACGAGCTTGGTATCCAGGTTTTAAACGGTCCAACTGTAACCGATTGGGGAACAGAGTCCTTATTAGTTAAAGGTCCTGCTGGTCTAGTGATTGATTTTTATCGTATGAAATAAGTGGACGTTAACCTTAGCTATTCTTAAAACAGAAATTGAGAATATGAACTATTGAAAAGATCGGAGCAATCCGGTCTTTTTATTATTCTCTTTCTTATCACAAGATTGTGATAGTTTACGTCTTTATAACAAAAGCTTCAAAGTCTTGATTGTTTTGAAAAAAGATTATAAAATATGATTTATAAAAAATGAAAGAGGCTTTAAAAATGTCTGAAAAACAAATGAAAATTTTGGGTTGGGTAGCGACCTTCATGTCCGTTATGATGTATGTGTCTTACTTCCCACAAATCATGAATAATCTTGCCGGTCAAAAGGGGAATTTTATCCAGCCCTTGGTTGCATCTATTAACTGTAGTCTTTGGGTTTACTACGGTCTTTTCAAGAAAGAAAGAGATATTCCCCTTGCGGCTGCTAATGCGCCAGGTATCGTTTTTGGCCTAGTAACGGCTATCACGGCTTTGATTTAAAAAGAAGACTGATTTCAGTCTTTTTTTGTACATAAAAATAGACTCTCAAGTAAAGGAAGTCTAATGAGAGTTGAGGAAAACAGCCGTTGACAGCGAGCTTTATGAGTGTTGCTTTAGAGGTTCCTCCATCAAGTAAGAGATTATTTCGTTACTATTTTTATAAAATCTTCTCTCTACTTTATATAATAGGAAAAAGAGTTCAATTAGACCTGGCTTTTTGCTATAATGAGGGAAGAAAAATCAGACAGGAGAATAAAATGTCAGAACCATTATTTTTACAATCAGTTATGCAAGAAAAAATTTGGGGTGGAACCAAGCTACGTGATGAGTTTGGCTACGACATTCCAAGTGAAAAAATTGGCGAATATTGGGCCATCTCAGCTCATCCAAATGGTGTCTCTAAAGTTGCCAATGGTCGTTTTGAGGGAACAGACTTAGCTACTTTGTATGCGGAACACCGTGAATTGTTTGGCAATCGTCCAGAACCTGTATTTCCACTTTTGACCAAGATTCTCGATGCCAACGACTGGCTCAGTGTCCAAGTTCACCCAGATGATGCCTATGGACTAGAGCATGAAGGCGAGCTAGGGAAAACAGAGTGCTGGTACATTATCGCAGCGGATGAAGGTTCAGAGATTATCTATGGTCACAATGCCAAGTCAAAAGAAGAACTCCGCCAGCAAATTGAAGATAAAAACTGGGATGCCTTGCTGACAAAAGTGCCTGTCAAGGCTGGAGATTTTTTCTATGTACCAAGTGGAACTATGCACGCTATCGGTGCAGGCATCTTGATTCTTGAAACTCAGCAGTCTAGTGATACCACCTATCGTGTCTATGACTTTGATCGTAATGATGATAATGGCAACTTGCGTGAACTTCACCTTGAAAAATCAATTGATGTTTTGAACATTGGCGAGCCTGCCAATAGCCGTCCTGTAGCTATCAAAGCAGATGATTTGTGTTCCACTCTTCTTGTATCCAATTATTTCTTCGCAGTTTACAAGTGGGAAATCACTGGAAAAGTTAACTTCGAAAAGACAGCTGAATACAGCTTGTTCAGTGTCTTGGCTGGTCAAGGTCAACTGACTGTTGACGGAAAAAACTATCCAATCCAAAAAGGTAGCCACTTTATCCTACCAAGTGATGTTGAAACTTGGACCTTGGAAGGGCAAGGCTTGGAATTGATTGTTAGCCATCCATAAAAAAGAAAGGGCCTGAGTTTACTACTCAAGTCCTTTTTGATTACATAAATTGGGCGATAAAGACCACAATGATGATGATTGGAATGACGAAACGAAGAAGGAAGAGCCAGACTTGGAACAGTCCCTGTTTCCATGCTTTTTCATCAAGATGCAGTTCCTCCATAGCAAGTGTCTTCTTAAAGATATAGCCTGTAAAAAGTGAAAGGCAGAGAGCTCCAAATGGCATGAGGAGATTGGAAACCAAGAAATCCATCGCGTCAAAGAAAGTCTTCCCAAAGATGTGAACATCCGCCATGACACCGTAAGATAGGGCTGAAGGAATTCCAAAGACAAAGGTCAAGATTCCTAAAATGGCACTCCATTTGGCACGCATGCTGTTGTCTTGGTTGGTGATATTGCCTACATTGATTTCCAGCATAACGACGGAAGAAGTGACTGTCGCAAAGAGGAAGAGCAAGAGGAAGAGGATGTAGAAAATGGTTCCAAAAGGCATCTTGTCAAAGAGTTGAGGCAAGACGATAAAGAGCAAGCTCGGCCCCCCTTCAGACTGGATATTGAAGGCTGACATGGCTGGGAAAATGGCGAGACCTGCCATGATGGATACCGAGATATTCATGGCTACGATGGAGATTCCTGATTGGACCAGATTGGTTTTCTTGTCCAAGTAAGAAGCATAGGTCAGCATGGCTGTAACTCCTAGTGAGAGGGCAAAGAAAGATTGTCCCAGAGCATAGAGGAGACCAGCACTTGTCAGCTTAGAGAAGTCTGGTTTTAGGAAGTAAAGAACCCCTTCCATGGCATTTGGTAAACTGAGAGAACGACCGATGACGACGACAAAGATGATAAAGAGCAGAGGCATCATGGCTTTCGAAGCTCTTTCAATCCCTTTTTGAACCCCACGTGATACAATAAAGATATTCAATAGGATAAAGGCTGCTTGAGCTCCAAGGGCAATGACTGGATTTGAAATGATGGAAGTAAATAATTGAGCATAATCACCCGTTCCACCAATTTGGAACAATTTTCCAAACTCAATGCCTAGATAGACTAAAATCCATCCTCCGATAACACTGTAAAACGATAAGAGGATAAAGAGGGCAAAGGCACCAATCCAACCGATAAAGTTGTACTTACTATTCTTGCCAAGTTTTCCAAAGGTTTTAATCCCAGAGACACCAGCGCTTCGGCCGAGGGCAAATTCAGCTAGCAAAAGAGGGAAACCGATTAAAATAGTGGAGATGAGAAAGACCAGTAAAAAGCCTCCTCCACCGTTAGCAGCAGTCATGTAGGGAAATTTCCAAACGGCTCCAAGTCCGATGGCTGAACCAGCAGATGCTAGGATAAAGCCCAGTTTAGAACCCCATTGCGATTTTTCAGACATAGTTAAACTCCTAAAATTAGTATTACAAAAGAAAAAGCTACTGCCCTTGGCAAATAGCCTCATAAGTACTCAAAATGAGTCTTTCTTTTGATTGATAGACTTGACTATCCTATCATGTTTTCTAAGGTCTGTCAAGAAAACCTTTTTCATGTTATGATAAAGTAAAAAAATTTCGCAAAAATGCTTGACTCTGACCTAAGGGGAGGGGTTATACTATCAATGTAATACTCTTCGAAAATCAAATTCAAACCACGTCAGCGTCGCCTTACCGTACTCAAGTACAGCCTGCGGCTAGCTTCCTAGTTTGCTCTTTGATTTTCATTGAGTATAAGGAGGAAATCATGTACCATATAAAAGAAGCTGCGCAGCTTTCGGGCGTCTCTGTCAAGACCCTACACCACTACGACAAGATAGGACTCTTAGTTCCTTTAAAGTCGGAAAACGGCTATCGAACCTACAGTCTGGAGGATTTGGAACGCCTTCAGGTTATTCTTTACTACAAATATCTAGGTTTTTCTTTAGAAAAAATAGCAGAGCTGTTAAAGGTAGAAAGGACAGATTTATTACCCCATTTGACCAGGCAGTTGGACTATTTGACTCGAGAAAGGGAACATCTGGATACCTTGATTTCAACCTTGCAGAAAACCATTCAAGAACAAAAAGGAGAAAGAGAAATGAGCATTCAAGAGAAATTTGCTGGATTTAACTACCAAGACCATCAAAAATACCACCAAGAGGCGGTAGAGAAATATGGACAAGAAGTCATGGACCAAGCGCTGGAGCGTCAGAAAGGTCACGAAGACGAAGCTACAGCTGCCTTCAACCAAGTTTTTCGAGCCTTGTCACAAAATCTTCAAGCTGGTCTACCTGTAACAGCAACCGAAAATCAAGAAGAAGCTGCTAAACTCTTGCAAGCCATCCGTACTTATGGATTTGACTGCTCTATTGAGGTATTCGGTCATATCGGTAAAGGCTACGTCTACAACCCAGAATTTAAGGAAAACATTGACAAATTTGGACCTGGAACAGCCCAGTACACATCAGATGTCATTGCCCACTATGTCCAAACTCAGACAAAATAAAATCGGAGGAGTATTCTTCCGATTTTTACTAAATTCAAGTACTACTTGCTTAATAATTTTTCTACTACATTTAGTTTTCGCATTGTCAAATCTACATTAAAAAGCTTTTCAAGATAGTTGGTATGGAGTTTCTTTTGTTTTGCAGTTCTAGGGAGATAGAGGTAAAGACAATGGTTACCGATACAAATTTCTTCTTCACCGTAATCAATTTTCAATTTTTCTAAAGGGAGACTTTGAATAGATTCTTGATAAAAAATCACGTGTATACGGTCATAAAGATAGTGTTTTCCAAACGGGTTTTCTTGGACAATTTTTTTAAAATCACTTTTGTTCTTGATAACCATTTTTAAGTCAGCACCAATATTTTCCTTTATTAGAGTATGAACCTGTTCTCGTATTTCTTCGAGAGCTAAGTCACTTTCAAGAATGATATTTCCACTTTGAATATAGGTTCGAACTTGTTGAAAACCAGCTTCTGTCAAGATATCTACTAGATAAGACATTTTAGGGATAGCATTTTTTCCATTAGGAGTGACTCCCCTTAACAAGATAATATGTTCCAAAGGACTTCCTTTCTTTTGGGGCTGATTTAGCCATTAAATAATTCAGATTTAGATTGGGTTTGATCCCGCCACCCAACCAGTACAGAGGGCAGAAGTGATGTTAAACCCACCCGTGTGGGCATTGATATCCAGTACCTCGCCAGCAAAGTGGAGTCCAGGTACCAGCTTACTTTCTAGAGTTTTGGGATTGATTTCCTTGAGACTGACGCCCCCTTTGGTAACAAAGGACTTGGCAAGGGACATTTTTCCGGTCACAGGGATTTTGAGTGCTTTGATAGACTGGAGAAGTTGTTCACCTTCCTTTTCAGTCAGTTGTTTGACTTTGTCAGGATAGCCTTGCACAAGAAATTCTGCCAAGCGTTCTGGAAGCAAAGTTTTTAAAGCGTTTTTCAAGGATTTTTCCCGGTTTTCTTCTAGAAATGTAGCCAAGTCCTTCTCAGAAAGTTGAGGCAAAACATCCAGTGAAAGAACCTCCCCACCCTTGACAAAACTAGACATACGCAGGGCAGCAGGGCCTGACAAACCAAAGTGGGTAAAAAGCAGATCGTGAGTGATGATATGTTTGCCATAACTTAGGATCACATCATCCAATGAAATTCCTTGCAAAGCCTTGTGTGGAAAATCTGTCAACAAGGGACTTTCAGCTGCCTCAAGCTCGGTAATGGTATGCTTAAAATGACGGGCAATCTCATGACCAAAACCAGTCGAACCAGTAGAAGGATAGGATTTACCACCAGTTGTGACAATGAGTTTATCACAAGTGAAATTTTGGTCTGCGGACTTAAGGACAAACTGGTCATCCACCTTTTTAACCGAAACAATCTCTGTTTGAGTAGCAACTTGACCACCTAGCTCAGTGATTTTCTTTTCCAAGGCTTCGATAATGGTTCGCGATTTGTCGCTGGCCGGAAAGACGCGGCCGTGGTCTTCGACCTTAAGTTTAACACCATTTTCTGTAAAAAAGTTAATGATATCATGGTTATCAAACTGGGAGAAGACACTGTAGAGAAAGCGCCCATTTCCAGGGATTCCAGCTAGTAGGTCATCTAGAGTTCCATTGTTGGTGACATTGCAACGTCCCCCACCAGTCCCAGCTAATTTTTTTCCAAGTTTCCGATTTTTTTCGATGAGGAGGGTTTTCTGTCCATAAAAGCTACTGGAAATCGTAGCCATCATACCAGCAGGACCTCCACCGATGACAATAGTATCAAAATGTTTCATAGCTCTATTGTACCACAAAAAAACAAGAGATGATGGTCACCTCTTGTCAAGAATGCAATTAATCAATTTCATATCCCATCAGCAAACCGCCATCTTCTGCATAGAAACTGCAGAGACCAGAGGTTGGGAGAATCTTAATATCCGCTTGTGGGAAGGTTTCGCGGATTCGTTCTGAGAGCTGTTGGCAACATTTCTCGTTATTGCGTTGAGCCATGACAATACGGCCACCAGCATATCCTGCTTTAATGATTTCATCATAGGCAGCTTGAACTGATTTCTTTGGTCCTCGTGCTTTTTGTAGCAATTCGAGAGTTCCAGTTTCACTAGCTTCTCCGACCATACGGATATTGAGAAGGCCAACGACCGTACCGATAAGCTTGCTCAAACGGCCGTTCTTCACCAAGTTATCGACTTTAGCTAGGACAAAGAGCAACTTGGTTTTTTCTTGATAAGCAGTGATAGCTTCAACGACTTCTTCAAAAGATAGACCCTGGTCAATCAAGTCATTCAATTTTTCTACGAGCAAGTCAACTTCCCCACCAGCAGACAAACTATCAATTACATGAATTTTAGTATCAGGATGTTCTTCAAGATAAATATTCTTGGCTAGTTGAGCACTATTGTGGCTGCCAGAAAGAGTACCAGTGATGGTTACTAAGAAAATGTTTTTGGCTCCTTCAAACGCTCGCAAATAATCATCTGGGCTTGGACAAGCTGATTTTGAAGCTTCTGCAGTTGCATACATGGTTTCCATCATTTGATCAATGTCAAGACTGGCATCATCAACAAAGACCTGATCAGCTACTTGAATGGTTAAGGGAACACTCACAAAGGTCGTGTCAATAGCTGGTCTTGCCAGCTGACGATAATCACAACCAGAGTCAGCAATAATCTTCCAAGTCATAGAAATTCTCCATCTTTGTCAGTTATACATTGACAAAGGTTCTGTCTTTTTTTACAATTATATCATGAAAGCCCTTGAAACAAAAGCCTCATCCGTCTGTTGTGACAAGTAGAAAGAAAATGTTATGTCTGAACGTAGAATCTCTGAAAAGTCTCTTGAAAATCTCAGAAAATCAAACCAAGAATCCAATTTATTAACTAGAGAAGCCATCGAAACAGCCCTCTTGCAACTCTTGGAAAAAAAGGACTTGACCAAGATTAGTATTTCTGAATTGGTCAAACGTGCAGGCGTTTCGCGTGCGGCCTTTTACCGTAATTATGATTCCAAAGAGGAGATTTTAGAAAGCGTCTTTAAACGAACTGTCCACAATATTATGGAACAGTTGCATCATTATGATTTAAAGACAGACCTTTATCTGGTCTGGGTTCACCTTTTCCGAGAAGCAAGAAAGGAAGCCAGAGTGATTCAACTGGCCTTAGATTACCATCTGGAAAAAATCTTTGTCCAAGCCATGCAGGAATTTCTAGAAAAATACCATGGAAAATCAAAAGGTGTCAGCTCTTATCTTAATTCCTTTTGGAGCTCGGCCATCGTCTCTGTCCTTCTAAAATGGATCAAGGATGGCATGAAGGTACCTGCTGAAAAGATTGCGGATTTACGGTTACCATTTTTTAAAAAATAGAGAAAAAGGAGAAGAGATATGACTGAAAAAAGACTAGCATGGGATGAGTATTTTGCAGCCCAAGCCCTACTAATTGCCAATCGTTCCACTTGTAAACGTGCCAAAGTGGGCGCAATTCTGGTTAAGGATAATAAGGTAATTTCCACTGGTTACAATGGTTCGGTGTCAGGAACCGAGCATTGTATTGATCACGAATGTTTGGTCATTGAAGGCCATTGTGTTCGCACCCTTCACGCCGAGGTTAATGCCATTCTTCAAGGTGCAGAACGTGGGGTTCCCAAAGGCTTTACAGCTTATGTGACCCACTTTCCATGTCTAAACTGTACAAAACAATTGCTTCAGGTCGGCTGTAACCGCGTGGTTTATATCAACCAGTATCGAATGGATGACTACGCCCAATACCTCTATCAAGAAAAGGGAACAGAATTGACTCATTTACCACTTGAGACAGTACAGGTCGCTCTTAAAGAGGCTGATCTAATGTAAAAATTATCAAAAATAAATGGTTTGGAAAGATTTTTAAACCGTTTTTTGGTATAATAAGAAGAATAAATTGAAAGAAGGAATTCTAAAAATGGCAAAAATTGAAGTTATTAATCATCCACTGATTCAACACAAATTGTCGATCTTGCGTCGTACAGATACTTCTACAAAAGCTTTCCGTGAGCTAGTAGATGAGATTGCAATGTTGATGGGGTATGAAGTACTTCGTGATCTTCCACTAGAAGATGTGGAAATCGAAACACCAATTACAAAAACAGTTCAAAAACAATTGGCTGGTAAGAAATTGGCCATCGTTCCAATCTTACGTGCAGGTATCGGGATGGTTGATGGTCTCTTGAGCTTGGTTCCAGCTGCTAAAGTTGGCCACATCGGTATGTACCGTGATGAAGAAACCCTTCAACCAGTTGAGTACTTGGTGAAATTGCCTGAGGACATTGACCAACGTCAAATTTTTGTAGTAGACCCAATGTTGGCAACAGGTGGTTCAGCAATCTTGGCTGTTGATTCCCTTAAAAAACGTGGCGCATCAAATATCAAATTTGTCTGCCTTGTATCTGCTCCAGAAGGTGTAAAAGCCCTTCAAGAAGCTCATCCAGATGTAGAAATCTTTACAGCAGCCTTGGATGAACGTTTGAACGAACACGGTTATATCGTTCCAGGTCTTGGAGATGCTGGAGACCGCTTGTTCGGTACAAAATAAATTAAAAAGAGATTGACTTGGAAAAGTATTTCCAGTCGTGAAAGGAGGTTGAATTTTTGTTTCTGTCTGATGAAAACAGAGCAAAAATTTGACCTTTTTTGACCTAGATATTATAATAGTCTTATCTTCAGTCATTTGACCAACAAAATTAAAACTCAAAAGGAGAAATAAATGATTCCTGTAGTTATTGAACAAACAAGCCGTGGAGAACGTTCCTACGATATTTACTCACGTCTTCTCAAAGACCGCATCATTATGCTGACAGGTCCAGTTGAAGACAACATGGCTAACTCAGTTATTGCTCAGTTGCTTTTCTTAGATGCCCAAGATAGTACAAAAGATATTTACCTTTATGTCAATACACCTGGTGGTTCTGTTTCAGCTGGTTTGGCAATCGTTGATACTATGAACTTTATCAAGGCAGATGTCCAAACCATCGTGATGGGTATGGCCGCATCTATGGGGACGGTCATTGCATCAAGTGGAGCAAAAGGCAAACGTTTCATGCTTCCAAATGCTGAATACATGATCCACCAACCAATGGGTGGTACAGGTGGTGGTACTCAACAAACCGATATGGCGATCGCTGCAGAACACTTGCTTAAAACTCGTAATACCTTGGAAAAAATCTTGGCTGAAAATTCAGGTCAGTCAATCGAAAAAGTTCACGCAGATGCAGAACGCGATAACTGGATGAGCGCACAAGAAACACTTGAATATGGCTTTATTGATGAAATCATGGCCAACAATTCATTGAATTAATGATCAAAGAAGGCAAACTCGACTGGGTTTGCTTTTTTTGGTATAATAGGGAGAGATTTCTTAGAAAGAGGATTTATCATGTTTGAAAAAGTCAATCGATCTGGCTTGATTATCTATCTTTACTATAATCGGGATGCCAAAAAACTGCAGGATTATGGAGATATTACCTATCATTCCAAGAAACATCGTTACTTACAACTCTATGTTCCAACAGAGAATCTAGAGAGTGTAGTTGAGAGATTAGGTAAGGAAAGATTTATCAAAAAAGTTAGAGCTTGTCATATTCAAGAGCTGGAAACACCCTTTGTGGGTAATCTCTATCGAGAGGAAAACGTTATCATCGAAAAAGTTCAAGAAAAGTGTTGACAATTTTCTGATAATTCGGTATATTCTTAACATGCTATTTATTTAAGAAATAAGGAGACAAAAAAAGATGAAGAAAAAATTTGCCCTATCGTTTGTGGCGCTTGCAAGTGTAGCACTTCTTGCAGCCTGTGGAGAAGTGAAGTCTGGAGCGTCAAATGCTGCTGGTAATTCAGTAGATGAAAAGACAATCAAAATCGGATTTAACTTTGAAGAAACTGGTGCCGTAGCAGCCTACGGAACATCTGAACAAAAAGGTGCCCAACTTGCTGTTGATGAAATCAATGCCGCAGGTGGTATCGATGGAAAACAAATCGAAGTAGTTGATAAAGATAACAAGTCTGAAACAGCTGAGGCGGCTTCAGTAACAACTAACCTTGTAACCCAATCTAAAGTATCAGCAATCGTAGGACCTGCGACATCAGGTGCAACTGCAGCTGCGGTAGCTAACGCTACAAAAGCAGGTGTTCCATTGATTTCGCCAAGTGCGACTCAAGATGGATTGACTAAAGGTCAAGATTACCTCTTTATCGGAACTTTCCAAGATAGCTTCCAAGGAAAAATTATCTCAAACTATGTTACTGAAAAATTAAACGCTAAGAAAGTTGTTCTATACACTGACAACGCCAGCGACTATGCTAAAGGTATTGCCAAATCCTTCCGTGAAGCTTACAAAGGCGAAATCGTTGCAGATGAAACTTTCGTAGCAGGTGACACAGACTTCCAAGCAGCCCTTACAAAAATGAAAGGGAAAGACTTTGATGCTATCATCGTCCCTGGTTACTACACTGAAGCTGGTAAAATTGTAAACCAAGCGCGTGGTATGGGAATTGACAAGCCAATCGTTGGTGGTGATGGATTCAACGGTGAAGAGTTTGTACAACAAGCAACCCCTGAAAAAGCATCAAACATCTACTTTATCTCAGGCTTCTCAACTACTGTAGAAGTTTCAGCTAAAGCAAAAGCCTTCCTTGAGGCTTACCGTGCTAAGTACAATGAAGAGCCTTCAACATTTGCAGCCTTAGCTTATGATTCAGTTCACCTTGTAGCAAACGCAGCAAAAGGTGCTAAAAACTCAGGTGAGATCAAAGACAACCTTGCTAAAACAAAAGATTTTGAAGGTGTAACTGGTCAAACAAGCTTCGATGCGGACCACAACACAGTCAAAACAGCTTACATGATGACCATGAATAATGGTAAGGTTGAAGCAGCAGAAGTTGTAAAACCATAATAGAAAAATGTTGAAATAGGGAATGAGCCTCTGACTCACTCCCTGTTTCGATGTTTAAGAACCTATCAAAAAGTGAGGGGAAACCCTCGAAATTATATATAGAAAGAGTGAATTTTATGCTCCAACAACTAGTAAATGGTTTGATTCTAGGTAGTGTTTATGCGCTGTTAGCCCTAGGATATACCATGGTTTACGGAATTATCAAGCTCATCAACTTCGCACACGGTGATATTTATATGATGGGAGCCTTTATCGGTTATTTCTTGATTAATTCTTTCCAAATGAATTTCTTTGTAGCGCTTATTGTAGCTATGATAGCGACAGCCATCCTTGGTGTCGTGATTGAGTTTCTTGCTTACCGACCTTTGCGCCACTCTACTCGTATTGCTGTTTTGATTACGGCTATTGGGGTGTCTTTCCTATTGGAGTATGGCATGGTCTATCTGGTTGGTGCCAATACCCGTGCCTTCCCTCAAGCGATTCAAACAGTTCGCTATGATTTGGGACCAGTTAGCCTAACAAACGTGCAGTTAATGATTTTGGCCATTTCCTTGATTTTGATGATTTTGTTACAAGTCATTGTCCAAAAGACTAAGATGGGGAAAGCCATGCGTGCAGTATCCGTAGATAGCGATGCAGCGCAATTGATGGGGATCAATGTAAACCGTACTATCAGCTTTACCTTTGCTTTGGGTTCTGCTCTTGCGGGGGCGGCTGGTGTTTTGATTGCCCTCTATTATAACTCTCTTGAGCCTTTGATGGGGGTTACTCCAGGTCTTAAATCTTTCGTTGCCGCAGTACTTGGTGGTATCGGAATTATTCCTGGTGCGGCTCTTGGTGGTTTTGTGATTGGTCTATTGGAAACCTTTGCGACAGCCTTTGGGATGTCAGACTTCCGTGATGCAATTGTTTATGGAATCTTGTTGTTGATCTTGATTGTCCGCCCAGCTGGTATCCTTGGTAAGAATGTGAAAGAGAAGGTGTAAACGATGAAGGAAAATTTAAAAGTTAATATTCTATGGTTACTCCTTTTGTTAGCTGGCTATGGCTTGATTAGTATACTGGTCTCAGTCGGTGTACTCAATCTATTCTATGTACAGATTTTACAACAAATCGGAATTAATATTATTCTGGCTGTTGGTCTCAACTTAATCGTTGGTTTTTCAGGACAATTTTCACTTGGGCATGCAGGTTTCATGGCGATTGGTGCCTATGCCGCTGCTATTATTGGTTCTAAATCACCAACCTACGGTGCCTTCTTTGGAGCTATGCTGGTAGGGGCTTTGCTTTCAGGAGCAGTTGCCTTACTTGTCGGAATTCCAACCTTGCGCTTGAAGGGAGACTATCTTGCAGTAGCGACTCTTGGTGTATCTGAAATTATCCGTATCTTTATCATCAATGGTGGAAGCATTACAAATGGTGCGGCAGGTATCTTGGGAATTCCTAACTTTACAACTTGGCAAATGGTTTACTTCTTTGCCGTGATTACAACCATTGCAACCTTGAACTTCTTGCGTAGTCCAATTGGTCGTTCAACCCTCTCTGTTCGTGAGGATGAAATTGCTGCTGAGTCAGTTGGGGTTAATACGACTAGAATTAAAATTATCGCTTTTGTCTTTGGTGCCATTACTGCAAGTATTGCAGGGTCACTTCAGGCAGGATTTATCGGTTCAGTTGTACCGAAAGATTACACTTTCATCAACTCAATCAACGTTTTGATTATTGTTGTATTTGGTGGACTTGGTTCAATTACAGGTGCCATTGTTTCAGCTATTGTCCTTGGAATTTTGAATATGCTTCTCCAAGATGTTGCTAGCGTGCGTATGATTATCTACGCTTTGGCCTTGGTATTGGTAATGATTTTCAGACCAGGTGGACTCCTTGGAACATGGGAATTGAGCCTATCACGTTTCTTTAAAAAATCTAAGAAGGAGGAACAAAACTAATGGCATTACTTGAAGTAAAACAGTTAACCAAACATTTTGGCGGTCTAACAGCTGTTGGAGATGTGACTCTTGAATTGAACGAAGGGGAACTGGTTGGACTAATCGGTCCAAATGGAGCTGGTAAAACCACCCTTTTCAACCTCTTGACGGGTGTTTATGAACCAAGTGAGGGAACAGTTACCTTAGATGGTCACCTTTTGAATGGAAAGGCACCTTATAAGATTGCCTCTTTGGGACTTGGACGTACTTTCCAAAATATCCGTCTCTTTAAAGATTTAACAGTTTTGGACAATGTTTTGATTGCTTTTGGCAACCATCACAAACAACATGTTTTTGCTAGTTTTTTGCGCTTACCAGCTTTTTACAAGAGTGAAAAAGAATTAAAGGCTAAAGCCTTGGAATTGCTTAAAATCTTTGATTTAGATAGTGATGCAGAAACTCTTGCTAAAAATCTTGCCTACGGACAACAACGTCGTTTGGAAATTGTTCGTGCTCTCGCTACGGAACCTAAAATTCTCTTTTTAGATGAACCAGCAGCAGGTATGAACCCGCAGGAAACAGCCGAATTGACTGAGTTAATTCGTCGTATCAAAGATGAATTTAAGATTACGATCATGCTGATTGAACACGATATGAATCTGGTCATGGAAGTAACAGAACGTATCTACGTACTTGAATATGGTCGTTTGATTGCTCAGGGAACTCCAGAAGAAATTAAGACCAATAAACGCGTTATCGAAGCTTATCTAGGAGGTGAAGCCTAATGTCTATGTTAAAAGTTGATAATCTTTCTGTGCATTACGGTATGATCCAAGCAGTCCGTGATGTAAGCTTTGAAGTAAATGAAGGAGAGGTTGTTTCCCTTATCGGTGCCAATGGTGCAGGTAAGACAACCATTCTTCGCACCTTGTCTGGTTTGGTTAGACCTAGTTCAGGAAAGATTGAATTTTTAGGTCAAGAAATCCAAAAAATGCCAGCTCAAAAAATCGTGGCAGGTGGTCTTTCACAAGTTCCAGAAGGACGCCACGTCTTTCCTGGCTTGACTGTTATGGAAAATCTTGAAATGGGAGCTTTCTTAAAGAAAAACCGTGAAGAAAATCAAGCCAACTTGAAGAAAGTTTTCTCACGCTTTCCTCGTCTTGAAGAACGGAAGAACCAAGATGCAGCTACTCTTTCAGGAGGAGAACAACAAATGCTTGCCATGGGACGCGCTCTTATGTCAACACCAAAACTTCTTCTTTTAGATGAACCATCAATGGGACTTGCCCCAATCTTTATCCAAGAGATTTTTGATATCATTCAAGATATCCAGAAGCAAGGGACAACTGTCCTCTTGATTGAACAAAATGCCAATAAAGCACTCGCAATCTCTGACCGAGGATATGTACTGGAAACAGGGAAAATCGTTCTATCAGGAACAGGAAAAGAACTCGCTTCATCAGAAGAAGTCAGAAAAGCATATCTAGGTGGCTAAAACAATCCAGTGGATTGTTTTAGTCGGCAGATGAAGATTACGAAGTAATCATCATTATAGTCCGGGGGACCTTTTTAGTCAGCGGATGAAGATTGCGAAGCAATTATCTTATCCAGTGGATTATTTTAGTCGGCATATTTAGATTGCAAACAAATCTACACCTACACTGAAAGATGAATTTCTAATAATTGAAAAAATCGAATGAAAGGTATCTTACCTTTATTCATAGAGCTCGATTTCAGAGCTCTTTTTGCTAGCTTATTCATACTTTTCTGAATTTTGAAAAAGAAATGTAAGCGTTTGATAGATTTGCAAAAAGATTGTATAATAGGGATAAGAACAGAAAAGGAGAAGTCTCATGGCAGTTAAAGATTTTATGACCCGCAAGGTAGTGTATATTAGTCCAGATACAACAGTATCTCATGCAGCAGATTTGATGAGAGAGCAAGGGTTGCACCGCTTGCCTGTTATCGAAAATGATCAATTGGTTGGTTTGGTGACTGAAGGAACCATTGCGCAAGCTAGTCCATCAAAAGCAACCAGTCTTTCTATCTATGAGATGAACTATCTTCTGAATAAGACAAAAGTAAAAGATGTCATGATTCGCGATGTTGTCACTGTTTCAGGCTATGCGAGTCTTGAGGATGCAACTTATTTGATGTTGAAAAATAAGATTGGTATTCTTCCTGTCGTTGATAACCATCAAGTATACGGAGTTATTACGGACCGTGACGTTTTCCAAGCCTTTCTTGAAATAGCAGGTTATGGCGAAGAAGGGATTCGTGTACGCTTTGTTACGGAAAATGAAGTTGGTGTTCTTGGAAAAATTGTTTCTTTGATTGTAGAAGAAAATTTGAATATCTCCCATACAGTAAATATTCCGCGTAAAGATGGTAAGGTCATTATCGAAGTTCAAATCGATGGATCAATTGATTTACCAGCCTTGAAAGAAAAATTTGAATCAGAAAATATTCAAGTAGAAGAAATTACTCGTACTTCAGCAAAAGTCTTGTAAGAAGGGAAGCCGAAAGGCTTCTTTTTACGTGTAACAAGGGATTAGAGCAAAAGATGGAAAGAAATGATAGATTATGGTATAATAAAACGATATAAAAAAGGAGTATTTATGGACATTTCAGAAATTCGTCAGAAAATTGACGCAAATCGTGAAAAATTAGCTTCTTTCAGGGGGTCTCTTTGACCTCGAAGGTTTAGAGGAAGAGATTGCCATCTTGGAAAACAAGATGACAGAACCTGATTTTTGGAACGATAATATCGCGGCCCAAAAAACGTCGCAAGAATTAAATGAATTAAAAAATACCTACAATACCTTCCATAAAATGGAAGAGTTGCAGGATGAAGTTGAAATTTTATTAGATTTTTTAGCTGAAGATGAGTCGGTGCATGAAGAATTGGTTGCACAGTTATCAGAACTCGATAAAATGATGACTAGTTATGAGATGACCTTGCTCTTGTCAGAACCTTATGACCATAATAATGCGATTTTGGAAATCCATCCAGGATCCGGTGGTACAGAGGCTCAGGACTGGGGGGATATGTTACTTCGTATGTACACTCGCTATGGAAATGCTAAAGGATTTAAAGTAGAAGTTTTGGATTACCAAGCAGGAGATGAAGCTGGTATTAAGTCAGTAACCCTATCATTTGAAGGGCCTAATGCCTATGGCCTTCTCAAGTCAGAAATGGGGGTACACCGTTTGGTGCGAATTTCACCATTTGACTCTGCTAAACGTCGCCATACCTCTTTCACATCTGTAGAAGTGATGCCAGAGTTGGATGATACCATTGAAGTGGAAATCCGTGAAGATGATATCAAGATGGATACTTTCCGTTCAGGTGGTGCTGGTGGACAAAACGTCAACAAAGTTTCAACAGGTGTGCGTTTGACACACATTCCTACTGGGACTGTTGTCCAGTCAACAGTCGATCGTACTCAGTATGGAAATAGAGATCGTGCCATGAAGATGTTGCAGGCTAAGCTCTATCAAATGGAGCAAGAAAAGAAAGCTGCGGAAGTTGATTCCCTCAAAGGTGAGAAAAAGGAAATCACATGGGGAAGTCAAATCCGTTCTTATGTTTTCACGCCTTATACTATGGTAAAAGATCATCGAACTAGCTTTGAAGTTGCGCAGGTAGATAAGGTTATGGATGGAGACCTAGATGGTTTTATCGATGCTTATCTCAAGTGGCGAATCAGCTAAGATAGAAAGGAACTCACATGTCAATCATTGAAATGAGAGATGTCGTCAAAAAATACGACAACGGAACGACTGCTTTGCGAGGTGTCTCAGTCACTGTTGAACCCGGGGAATTTGCCTATATCGTAGGTCCGTCAGGAGCTGGGAAATCAACATTTATTAGAGCTTTGTACCGCGAAGTAAAAATCGAAAAAGGAAGCTTAACTGTTGCTGGTTTTAATCTGGTTAGAATTAAAAAGAAAGATGTCCCTCTCCTACGTCGTAGTGTTGGGGTTGTCTTCCAAGATTATAAACTGTTACCAAAGAAAACCGTTTATGAAAATATTGCTTATGCAATGGAAGTTATTGGTGAGAGCCGCCGTAATATCAAAAAACGTGTTATGGAAGTTTTAGACTTGGTTGGATTGAAGCATAAGGTTCGTTCTTTCCCAAATGAACTTTCAGGGGGAGAACAGCAACGGATTGCAATTGCACGTGCCATTGTAAACAATCCAAAAGTATTGATTGCGGACGAACCAACAGGAAACTTGGACCCAGATAATTCATGGGAAATTATGAACTTGCTGGAACGCATCAATCTCCAAGGTACAACTGTCTTGATGGCTACCCACAACAGTCAGATTGTAAATACCTTGCGCCACCGTGTCATTGCCATTGAAAATGGCCGTGTCGTTCGTGACGAAGCTAAAGGAGAATATGGATACGATGATTAGTAGATTTTTTCGTCATTTATTTGAATCATTAAAAAGTTTAAAACGAAATGGCTGGATGACAGTAGCTGCTGTCAGTTCAGTTATGATTACTTTGACCTTGGTTGCAATATTTGCATCTGTTATCTTTAATACTGCTAAACTAGCTACAGATATTGAAAATAATGTTCGAGTAATGGTATACATTCGTAAGGACGTAGCTGATAATAGTGAGACGATTGAAAAAGAAGGTCAAACTGTTACAAATAACGACTACCATAAGGTATATGATGCTTTGAAAAGTATGTCAACCGTTAAAAGTGTTACGTTTTCAAGTAAAGAAGAACAATATGAAAAGTTGACAGAAACAATGGGGGACAACTGGAAAATCTTTGAAGGCGATGCCAACCCTCTCTATGATGCATATATCGTTGATACCAATACACCAAGTGATGTAAAGACAGTAGCAGAAGAGGCTAAAAAAATCGAGGGTGTATCAGAAGTTCAAGATGGTGGTGCTAATACAGAACGCTTGTTTAAGTTAGCCTCATTTATTCGTGTCTGGGGACTAGTTATCGCGGGATTATTGATTTTCATTGCAGTGTTCTTGATTTCTAATACTATACGTATCACCATCATTTCACGAAGCCGTGAAATTCAAATCATGCGTTTAGTAGGTGCTAAGAATGGCTATATCCGCGGGCCTTTCTTGCTTGAAGGTGCCTTCATTGGTTTGCTTGGAGCAACACTTCCATCAGTTTTGGTATTTATTGTCTATAAAATGGTTTACCAATCGGTTAATAAGTCATTGGTTGGTCAGAACCTTTCGATGATATCACCAGAAATATTCAGTCCACTGATGATTGCTCTATTATTTGTGATTGGAATTTTTATCGGTTCAATCGGATCAGGAATTTCAATGCGCCGATTCCTGAAAATCTAAAATAGAAGTATATTTGAGGAGGTTTTAATATCTCCTTTTTTTCTACAAAAATTTTAGAAAAAGTCTACTTTTTTTTATAAAAGCCTTTACAAAAAAAATTAAAGTGGTATAATTAATACATAGTTAAGTGCAAACGTTTTCGTAAAACGTTTGCCTAAATAAAAATAAAGGAGATTTGAATGATGAAAGATACATTCAAAAATGTCTTGTCTTTCGAGTTTTGGCAAAAATTCGGTAAGGCTTTGATGGTGGTTATCGCGGTTATGCCGGCTGCTGGTTTGATGATTTCAATCGGTAAGTCTATCGTAATGATTAACCCAACTTTTGCACCACTTGTAGTTACTGGTGGAATTCTTGAGCAAATTGGTTGGGGGGTTATCGGTAACCTTCACATTTTGTTTGCCCTAGCAATTGGAGGAAGCTGGGCTAAAGAACGTGCTGGTGGTGCTTTCGCCGCTGGTCTTGCCTTCATCTTGATTAACCGTATCACTGGTACAATCTTTGGTGTATCAGGAGATATGTTGAAAAATCCAGATGCTATGGTCACAACTCTCTTTGGTGGTTCAATCAAAGTTGCTGATTACTTCATCAGTGTTCTTGAAGCTCCAGCATTGAACATGGGTGTGTTTGTAGGGATTATCTCAGGTTTTGTAGGGGCAACTGCTTACAATAAATACTACAACTTCCGTAAACTTCCTGATGCACTTTCATTCTTCAACGGGAAACGTTTTGTACCATTTGTAGTTATTCTTCGTTCAGCAATCGCTGCAATTCTACTTGCTGCCTTCTGGCCAGTAGTTCAAACAGGTATCAATAGCTTTGGTATCTGGATTGCCAACTCACAAGAAACTGCTCCAATCCTTGCACCATTCTTGTATGGTACTTTGGAACGTTTGCTCTTGCCATTTGGTCTTCACCATATGTTGACTATCCCAATGAACTACACAGCTCTTGGTGGTACTTATGACATTTTAACTGGTGCAGCTAAAGGTACTCAAGTATTTGGTCAAGACCCACTATGGCTTGCATGGGTAACAGACCTTGTTAACCTCAAAGGTACTGATGCAAGTCACTACCAACAATTGTTAGATACTGTTCACCCAGCTCGTTTCAAAGTTGGACAAATGATCGGTTCATTCGGTATCTTGATGGGTGTGATCGTGGCTATCTACCGTAATGTTGATGCTGATAAGAAACATCAATATAAAGGTATGATGATTGCGACAGCTCTTGCAACATTCTTGACAGGGGTTACTGAACCAATCGAATACATGTTCATGTTTGTAGCAACACCTATGTATCTTGTTTACTCACTTGTTCAAGGTGCTGCCTTCGCTATGGCTGACGTAGTAAACCTACGTATGCACTCATTCGGTTCAATCGAGTTCTTGACTCGTACACCTATTGCGATTAGCGCTGGTATCGGTATGGATATTGTTAACTTTATCTGGGTAACTGTTCTCTTTGCCGTAATCATGTACTTTATCGCAAACTTCATGATTCAAAAATTCAACTACGCAACTCCAGGACGTAACGGAAATTACGAAACTGCTGAAGGTTCAGAAGAAGCTAGCAGCGAAGTGAAAGTTGCAGCAGGTTCTCAAGCTGTAAATATTATCAACCTTCTTGGTGGACGTGCAAACATCGTTGATGTTGATGCATGTATGACTCGTCTTCGTGTAACTGTAAAAGATGCTGACAAAGTCGGTGATGCAGAACAATGGAAAGCAGAAGGAGCTATGGGTCTTGTCATGAAAGGACAAGGAGTTCAAGCTATCTACGGTCCAAAAGCGGACGTATTGAAATCTGATATCCAAGATATCCTTGATTCAGGTGAAATCATTCCTGAAACTCTTCCAACTCAAATGACAGAAGCGCAACAAAACACTGTTCAATTCAAAGGTCTTACTGAGGAAGTTTACTCAGTAGCTGACGGACAAGTTGTTGCTTTGGAACAAGTGAAAGATCCAGTATTTGCTCAAAAAATGATGGGTGACGGATTTGCTGTAGAACCTGCAAATGGAAACATTGTATCTCCAGTTTCAGGTACTGTATCAAGCATCTTCCCTACAAAACATGCTCTTGGTCTTGTGACTGAAGCGGGTCTTGAAGTACTTGTTCACATTGGTTTGGACACAGTAAGTCTTGAAGGAAAACCATTTACTGTTCATGTAGCTGAAGGACAAAAAGTTGCAGCAGGTGATCTTCTTGTCACAGCTGACTTGGATGCTATCCGTGCAGCAGGTCGTGAAACTTCAACAGTGGTTGTCTTCACAAATGCTGAAGCTATTAAATCAGTTAAATTAGAACAAACAGGTTCTCTTGCAGCTAAAACAGCAGTTGCTAAAGTAGAATTGTAATACACTTGAGGTTGGAAGCTGTTTTCCAACCTCTTGTTTTAGGAGAAAAGCATGAAATTTTTAACACTCAATACTCATAGCTGGATGGAAAAAGAAGCCGAGGAAAAATTCCAGCTTTTGCTTGAAGATATTCTTGATAAAGATTATGATTTGATTTGTTTCCAAGAAATCAATCAGGAAATCACCTCGCCTAAGGTAGAAGTTAATGATCTCTATCAAGCTTTGCCAGCAGCTGAGCCGATTCATCAAGATCATTATGTTAGACTTTTGGTTGAAAAGTTGTCAGAGCAAGGGAAAGATTACTACTGGACTTGGGCCTATAACCATATTGGTTATGACCGCTACCATGAAGGTGTGGCTATCTTGTCTAAAACACCTATTGAAGCAAGAGAAGTTTTGGTTTCAGATGTGGATGATCCAACAGACTATCATACTCGCCGTGTCGCTCTAGCTGAAACTGTAGTTGATGGTAAGGAGCTTGCAGTTGCCAGTGTCCACCTTTCTTGGTGGGATAAAGGTTTCCAAGAAGAATGGGCACGATTTGAGGCTGTCTTGAAAGAATTGAACAAGCCACTTTTGCTTGCTGGAGATTTCAACAACCCAGCTGGTCAGGAAGGTTACCAAGCTATTTTAGCTAGTCCATTAGGCTTACAAGACGCATTTGAAGTTGCTCAAGAGAAAAGTGGTAGTTATACTGTTCCACCAGAAATTGATGGCTGGAAAGGGAACACAGAACCCCTTCGAATCGACTATGTTTTTACTACCAAAGAGTTAGCGGTGGAAAATTTACATGTCGTATTTGATGGCAACAATAGTCCGCAAGTTAGTGATCACTATGGCTTGAATGCTATTTTAAACTGGAAATAATAACTGATACTCTTTGAAAATCTCTTCAAACCACGTCAACGTCGCCTTGCCGTATAGATGTTACTGACTTCGTCAGTTCTATCTGCAACCTCAAAACACTGTTTTGAGCAACCTGCGGCTAGTTTCCTAGTTTGCTCTTTGATTTTCATTGAGTATGAAAAGAGGTTGGAATCATGAAATTCCAGCCTTTTTCTGACTAGAGATGCTACTGGAAATAGCCTAAATAAGTGAGACTACTGAAATGGAATAAAATGTGGTATAATTGATAGGATAGATAGAATCGAGGGTATTATGTCATTTACGAAATTTCAATTTAAAAACTATATTAGAGAAGCCTTGGAGGAGTTGAAATTTACAACTCCAACAGAGGTACAAGATAAGTTGATTCCCATTGTCCTGGCAGGCCGAGATTTGGTTGGAGAATCAAAAACAGGTTCAGGTAAGACTCATACTTTCTTGTTACCAATTTTCCAGCAATTAGATGAAGCTAGTGATAGTGTACAGGCAGTGATTACGGCACCGAGCCGTGAGTTGGCTACTCAGATTTACCAAGCAGCTCGTCAGATTGCAGCCCACTCAGAAGTGGAAGTTCGTGTGGTTAATTATGTGGGGGGGACAGATAAGGCTCGCCAGATTGAGAAATTGGCAAGTAACCAGCCTCATATTGTTATCGGAACGCCTGGACGTATCTATGACTTGGTTAAATCCGGTGATTTAGCTATTCACAAGGCCAAGAACTTTGTGGTCGATGAGGCAGACATGACCTTGGATATGGGATTCTTGGAAACTGTTGATAAGATTGCTGGCAGCCTTCCAAAAGACCTGCAATTCATGGTCTTCTCAGCGACTATCCCACAAAAACTGCAACCATTCTTGAAAAAATACTTATCAAATCCTGTTATGGAGAAAATCAAGACCAAAACGGTTATTTCTGATACTATTGATAATTGGTTGATTTCTACTAAGGGACGTGATAAGAATGCTCAAATTTACCAGTTGACTCAGTTGATGCAACCGTATTTGGCAATGATTTTTGTTAACACTAAAACGCGTGCTGATGAATTACATTCATATCTGACTGCTCAAGGCTTGAAGGTGGCAAAAATCCATGGAGATATTGCCCCTCGTGAGCGCAAACGTATCATGAACCAGGTGAAAAATTTGGATTTTGAGTATATTGTCGCAACGGATTTGGCCGCGCGTGGAATTGATATTGAAGGTGTCAGCCATGTTATCAATGATGCCATTCCGCAAGATTTATCTTTCTTTGTGCACCGAGTTGGTCGTACTGGACGAAATGGCCTACCAGGTACTGCTATTACCCTTTATCAGCCAAGTGATGACTCAGATATCCGTGAGTTGGAGAAATTGGGAATCAAGTTTACTCCTAAGATGGTCAAAGACGGGGAATTTCAAGATACTTATGACCGTGATCGTCGTGCCAACCGTGAGAAAAAACAAGATAAACTTGATATCGAAATGATTGGTTTGGTTAAAAAGAAAAAGAAAAAAGTCAAACCAGGTTATAAGAAAAAAATTAAATGGGCGGTTGATGAAAAACGCCGCAAGACCAAGCGCGCTGAAAATCGTGCTCGCGGTCGTGCAGAGCGTAAAGCAAAACGCCAAACATTTTAATAGAAAAAGTTGGAGTACTGAGCTCCAATTTTTTTTATTTATGAGAACGAACTATCTAAACAGAAACACTACATTAAAGACTGCAAATTGCGCTAAAAAATGGTATAATGATAGAGTTATATAGTCCCGATAAGATGGTAGGCATTTATCGCGAAGAGTTTTCCTATCAGTACTTTGTAATTTGCAAAGACTGACGGCTCCATACGGTTGCCGCTATAATGCGGTCACCCTATGCGCCTTACTAGCTTCAGAAATAAAAAATTATCGTTTTTATTTCTTTCGCGTCGTAACTCTTAGACTATAGAAATACCTATCAGTACTTTGTAACTCTATAACACTATTTTTAAGGGGGGACATTTTTATGTCAGAACGTAAATTATTCACGTCTGAATCTGTATCTGAGGGGCATCCGGATAAGATTGCAGACCAAATTTCAGATGCGATTTTGGATGCTATTTTAGCTAAGGATCCAGAGGCGCACGTTGCTGCTGAGACAGCTGTATATACTGGTTCCGTCCATGTTTTTGGTGAAATATCTACAAATGCTTATGTGGATATTAACCGTGTGGTTCGTGACACTATTGCAGAGATTGGCTACACCAATACAGAATATGGTTTTTCTGCTGAGACTGTAGGAGTACATCCATCTTTGGTGGAACAATCTCCTGACATTGCTCAAGGTGTTAACGAAGCCTTGGAGGTTCGTGGGAATGCAGACCAAGATCCGCTTGACCTGATTGGCGCTGGTGACCAAGGGCTCATGTTTGGATTTGCAGTGGATGAAACAGAAGAGCTCATGCCATTGCCAATCTCACTCAGTCATAAATTGGTTCGTCGTCTGTCAGAACTTCGTAAGTCTGGGGAAATCAGCTATCTTCGCCCAGATGCTAAATCACAAGTTACTGTTGAGTATGATGAAAATGACCGTCCAGTACGTGTGGACACAGTTGTTATTTCAACTCAGCACGATCCAGAAGTCAGCAACGAACAAATTCATAATGATGTGATTAACAAGGTCATTAAAGAGGTTATTCCAGCCTCTTACTTGGATGAGCAAACAAAATTCTTCATCAATCCTACTGGTCGTTTTGTAATCGGTGGACCTCAAGGGGACTCAGGTTTGACTGGTCGTAAGATTATCGTAGATACATATGGTGGCTACTCTCGTCACGGCGGTGGTGCTTTCTCTGGTAAAGATGCGACTAAGGTGGACCGTTCTGCGTCATATGCGGCTCGCTACATTGCCAAGAATATCGTTGCAGCAGGTCTTGCTAAGAAGGCAGAAGTGCAACTGGCCTACGCTATCGGTGTTGCGCAACCTGTTTCTGTTCGTATCGATACCTTTGGTACAGGAACAGTAGCTGAAAGCAAGCTTGAAAAAGCAGCTCGTCAAATCTTTGATCTTCGCCCTGCAGGGATAATCCAAATGCTAGACCTCAAGCGTCCAATTTACCGTCAAACAGCGGCTTATGGACACATGGGACGTACAGATATTGACCTTCCATGGGAACGTTTGGATAAGGTAGATACTTTGAAAGAAGCAGTCAAATAGATAAGAAAACCAACGTTTTGAACGTTGGTTTTTATAAATATAAGTTATCCTTATTTAAATAGGATTTGTAAATTGCTGGCCTGTTATAATTTATTCATTGTTTTTAAAAATGCCCAGTTACCAATTGATTTTGCCCCGTATTTTAAGTCCATATAGTCCAGTAATACATAATCGTTTTTTTTGTAGAATGAGGTATTTCTAGCTGTACTAGTTATGAGTCCCAAGTGTTTACAGCCTTTTGATTTGACATAAGGTTCAATCCCTTGTGTCAGAAAAGTACTGCCTATTCCCCGCCCCTTACTTTCTATATTGACAGCTAAAGCCATCAAATACCAATCAAACTCCCCTGATTGTTCTAAATGCTTTTTGGAACGTTTTACAAAGTCAAAGTATTTAAGGAGATTTTGTGGTCGAATGTAGCGAAAAATGTTTGTCCCACCATTTCGTAGATAGGATAGTATACAGAAATCATTTTGTTGCAAAAGGGCAACTGCAAGTAATTCTCCATCTTGTTCCGCAACCAAACAGTTTCCTTTTTTAATATAGACTCTAGTAAGCAGAATTTGCAATGTTTCTACAAAAGCAGGATAGGAGTCAGGTTTCTTCAAATCATCCCTTATAATCGTTAAAAAGGGATAGTCAAGAAAAGAATTAGCTAATAGTTTTCCAATTTTTTCGTATTCTTCAAGTCTTGCCTCTCGATATATCATGTCTCCCATGCTTGTCTCCTTTGTTACCTATAAAATTGTGTATGATAGGATTTCAAGATAAAAAATTGGAGATGATTTAAAAAGCTAAATAAACCCAATTTTGTTCCATAAGGTTTAAAGCACTTTCTAATCTCTCCAAGATTTTATTTGGTTGGAATCGAAATTCCAATTAATTTTTCTGAATAGAGGGTTTTGATATTGGCTTCATCAATAGAGTCCTTATCAATTTTACGTTTCAAGAAAAATTCTTGAATAGCTTCGATTTCAGGTTCGCGAATAGCGCGGTGTTTGTTTGAGATGAGGATTTCATAGTGAAGCGGAGCTTGGGTAAAAATAACATCTGTATTACCTGCAGAATAAACTTCAACAAGGGTTGCATCTGTACTTTCTAGCTGGCTTTTTACAAGTTGCGAGTGTGAGTTTGTTGTATTGATAAGCTTCATAACATTTCCTCCGATTTTCTAATTCTATTATAGCACTTTTTGAATAAAGTAGCTTGATTTAGCCAATCTTATGCTGTTTTTTCCAAGATTCGATAGCCCATTTATGGCTACCACGTTTGAGGTTTTCAATAGCCTCATCAATAGGGAACCAGGCAATATGATTAAAGTCTTCTAGTGGCTTTTGCACTTCTTTGAAAGAAATCGCTTCATAGAGGTAGGCTGGATTGTAGTAGTAGGTGTCACGGTGACGAGAATAGAAATATTCGTCAGCTTGTCCGTAATAGGTACCAATTTCAGCTGTAAAGCCAAGCTCTTCAATCAATTCACGCTTTAGGGCTTCTTGATGATTTTCACCTGCTTCAATTTCACCACCTGGTAGGAACCAAGCACCATTAGGTGCTTGAACAAGAACAATTTGTTTTTGTTCAGCATCAGGGATAACTGCATATACGCCATAGCGTGAAACATAGTCTGTATTTGCTTTCTTTTCTCCGAAAGTTGGGTTTGCCATTGGATTTTCCTCATTATTTATTATCTTTATTATTATCTTAATGGACAAAGACCGAGCTGTCAAGAATTTATAGTTATTTTAATAAAAAGGAGCAGAAAATTTTCATTTTCTACTCCTTTTCTGTAGGATTTATACTTCTTTTTCAGAAGTTTTTACTTCAGCTTTTTTGGCAGACTTAATTTGAATGTTGCCCTTGCTGGTCATCACTGCCTTGAGGTTTTTTTCGCTTGGATTTTCAAGGTAGTAGTCAGTGATTGCGTCTTCAATATAGTCTTGAATAGTACGACGAAGTGGGCGCGCCCCCATTTTTGGATCATAGCCGAGGTCAACCAATTTTTCCTTAACCTTGTCAGTTACATCCAAATGAATGTTGTTGCTAGAAAGGCGCTTGTTAACGTCTGCTAGCATAAGCTCGACAATCTGAAGGAGGTTGTCCTTGCTGAGAGCCTTAAATTCGATAATACCATCAAAACGGTTCATAAACTCTGGGCTAAAGAAGTTACCGAGTTCACCGAGAACAGAATTGGTACGTCCTTCTCTAGCAGCTCCAAAACCAACGCTGGCTTCGGCTTTACCAGTCCCGGCATTTGAAGTCATGATGATGATGGCATCCTTGAAGCTAACGGTGCGTCCTTGCCCATCTGTCAAACGACCATCGTCCAAGACCTGGAGGAACATATGCATAACATCTGGGTGAGCTTTTTCGACTTCATCGAGAAGGATGAGGGAATATGGATTGCGACGAACTTTTTCAGTTAATTGCCCAGCCTCATCGTAGCCAACATAACCTGGAGGGGCGCCGACCAACTTAGCCACGCTGTGTTTTTCCATATATTCACTCATATCGAAGCGAATCATACTGTCAGCAGAACCAAAGAGTTCGATAGCTAGTTGTTTGGAAAGTTCTGTTTTACCGACACCAGTTGGTCCGACAAAGAGGAAGCTTCCAATTGGACGGTTAGGCGTACCGAGACCGACACGATTCCGGCGAATAGCCTTGGCAATCTTATCGACAGCATCGTCTTGTCCAATAATATGCGACTTGAGATCTTCGGCTAGATGGATGAGTTGAGATTGTTCTTTCTCTTTCAAATCGCCAACAGGGATATTGGTTTTCTGCTCGATAATATGCTCAATGGTTTTTTCACTGATGATAGGAGTATCCTGGTCTGTGACCTTTTTCTTTTGCATTTCCTTATACTTGGCAATCTGGTCACGGAAGTAGGCGGCCTTCTCAAAATCTTCTTCTCGTGTAGCTTGAGATTTAAGATTTTCAGCTTCAATCAAGCGCTGATCGATTACTTTAGGATCCACGAAATTCAAGGTCAAGTTCATCTTAGAACCCGCTTCATCTAGGAGGTCGATGGCCTTGTCAGGCAAGAAGCGATCTTGGATGTAGCGATTGGAAAGAGTTGCAGCTGCTTCAATCGCAGCATCGGTATATTGAACGTGGTGGTAGTCTTCGTATTTCTTTTGAATCCCTTTGAGGATAGTGATTGTTTCTTCCACGGTTGGTTCATCGACCTTAACAGGCTGCATACGGCGTTCTAGGGCAGCATCTTTTTCAATGATGCGGTATTCATTGAGGGTAGTTGCACCGACCAGTTGCAGTTCACCACGAGCAAGGGCTGGCTTGAGGATATTTCCTGCATCCATATTGCCATCGCCCGCAGATCCCGCACCGACAATTTCATGGATTTCATCGATAAAGAGGATAATATCCTCACGTTTGCGAATTTCTTCCATGAGCTTTTGCATGCGTTCTTCAAATTGTCCACGAATACCCGTTCCTTGAACTAGGCTAACCACATCCAGACGGATGACTTGTTTACCTTGTAGTTTATGTGGAACATCGCCATCAACGATTTTCTGAGCTAGACCTTCGACAACGGCCGTTTTTCCGACACCAGGTTCACCGATAAGAACAGGATTATTCTTGGTTCTACGATTGAGAATCTCGATGACACGGATAATCTCATCGTCGCGCCCAATAACGGGGTCGATATCGCCACGACGGGCAATCTCAGTTACATTGATACCAAATTCTTCCAGCAGACCTTTTTCTTGGCTTGGTGGCGGAGTTTGAGCAGGTCCACGATTTTGGGAACCATAACCGCCATTTCCACCGTAACCTCCACCTGATTGGGTTGGGGGAGTCGGAGGAGTATTGTTAGAAGGCCTGAAATTGTTTAGGTCATTGAAGAAATCACCAAAGGGATCAAAGTCACGATTGTTCAGATCCGTCATACCTTTAAAGAGGCTATTGTTAGGATCTGTTTTGATAATCTTATAGCAGTTTTGACAGAGGTCAATTTGTTTTTGCTTTCCATTAAGATTGGTATAAAGATGAATTGTTGAGTCATTGATTTTACAGTTTTGACAAAGCATACATCTACCTCATTTCTTTCTTTAGCCTGACCTGCCCAAAGGTCAAAAATAGTCAAATTTCTATACTCTCATTATAACAGGATTGGGGTGTAAAGCAAGTAAAAAGATTGCAGCTTTGAGAAGTTGCTACAATGAAGATCTTTGTGGATTTGGACTATAAAAAAATCCTATTTGTGAGACAAAAAGGATTTTGGTTAGACATGCAGGGGCAATCCCAGCTTGTTTTGTATTAGTAAAGGAGTTCGTAAATCTCCATTGCAATTAAGTCAATGCTATCAAACGTATATGTTTCGCGAGCTTCGACATCACGAAGGGTAAAGATTGATCCGTTTTCTTCGTCGTGGCTGTATGCAACTTCTGCAACAACAACTCCTTCGCGTTCAAAATTACGTTTTAAATTTCCGCCATCTTTTGCCATTGCTTCAAGGCGGTTGATGATTCTAACCAAATGTGATTCCATTTTGATTCTCCTTCATTTCTTATCGTTACTATTTTACCATAAAGGAGGCCAACTTGCCTAGAAAAAACTAAGATTTCTCGCTAATTCTACCAGCTTAAAGTTTTTTTGAATAAATTAGACAAAAGATTTGAATTTTAATTCAATTCATGTTATAATCATACAGTATTCTATTTTAGAAAGCAGTATGACTATGAATTTTTCTTTTTTACCTAAGTATTTACCTTATTTTAACTATGGGGCTGTCGTGACGGTTCTCATTTCTATCTGTGTTGTCTTTTTGGGAACCATTTTGGGTGTTGTCTTGGCTTTTGGGCAACGTTCAAAGTTTAAACCGCTTGTTTGGCTGGCCAACTTGTACGTTTGGATTTTTCGTGGGACACCGATGATGGTTCAGATTATGATCGCCTTTGCCCTTATGCACATCAATGCTCCGACTATTCAGGTTGGGATTTTGGGTGTTGATTTGTCTCGCCTGATTCCAGGGATTTTGATTATTTCTATGAATAGTGGTGCTTATGTTTCTGAGACTGTTCGTGCTGGGATTAATGCGGTTCCAAAAGGTCAGCTAGAAGCGGCTTATTCGCTAGGGATTCGTCCTAAAAATGCTATGAGATATGTGATTTTGCCACAAGCTATCAAAAATATTTTGCCAGCATTGGGGAACGAATTTATCACCATTATCAAGGACAGCTCCCTCTTATCAGCTATCGGTGTTATGGAGTTGTGGAACGGGGCTACAACAGTTTCTACAACAACCTATCTACCTTTAACACCACTTTTATTTGCAGCCTTTTATTACTTGATTATGACTTCTATTTTGACAGTAGCCTTGAAAGCTTTTGAAAAACGTATGGGACAAGGAGATAAAAAATAATGACAGAGACCTTGATAAAAATTGAAAATTTACATAAATCTTTTGGAAAGAATGAAGTATTGAAGGGCATCAACCTTGAGATTAAAAGAGGAGAAGTTGTCGTTATCATCGGTCCTTCAGGGAGCGGGAAATCTACCTTGCTTCGCTCTATGAATTTGTTGGAAGAAGCAACAAAAGGGAAGGTTATCTTTGAGGGAGTTGATATTACGGACAAGAAGAATGACCTGTTTGCCATGCGTGAGAAGATGGGCATGGTTTTCCAACAATTTAATCTCTTTCCTAATATGACTGTGATGGAAAATATCACCTTGTCTCTTATCAAGACCAAAGGTGAAAGTAAGGAAGTTGCAGAGAAGAGAGCTCAGGAACTTTTGGAAAAAGTTGGTTTACCAGATAAGGCAGCTGCTTATCCACAGAGTTTGTCAGGTGGGCAGCAACAGCGTATTGCTATTGCGCGAGGTTTAGCTATGGAACCTGATGTTTTGCTCTTTGACGAGCCAACTTCAGCCCTGGACCCTGAAATGGTAGGTGAGGTGTTGGCTGTTATGCAAGACTTAGCCAAGTCAGGAATGACCATGGTTATCGTAACACATGAAATGGGATTTGCTCGTGAGGTGGCAGACCGTGTCATCTTTATGGCAGACGGTGTAGTTGTTGAAGATGGAACACCTGAACAGATTTTTGAACAAACCCAAGAACAACGGACTAAGGACTTCTTGAGTAAGGTTTTATAATCTATTTTAAAATTTCAAGACAAGATTAGTGAAAAGCTAGTCTCAATACCAGTCAATTGGAACTTACTTTGAGAAGTTACCCCCCTTATTAATAACATCCATAAATTGGATATTAGAATTTTTTATATAAAGTAGTTTTGTGTTAAAATATAATTGTTCCATATGAT
>NZ_CAKAKP010000008.1:60882-85519 GCF_916700555.1 Streptococcus sp. Marseille-Q5112 | reverse complement strand
TTATAGCCCACTCTTCTAAAAGAAAATTAGGAATTTCATCTGGCTCGACTCTCTTATAACTATCAACTCCTACACACTGACCCAAATTAGGTTTACCAAACAGTTCTTGACTCAATAGCACAAGCTTCTCATTAGTTCTAATTTTTTCTTTAATTGTCGGGCTAAAGTAATAGTTTTCAGTGTAAGCAAATATTAAATAATTAAGAAAATCCAGTTTCTTCAATCGATCGCTACTATTAAACTGACTTTTTAGAGATTTATATTTCCTATCCCTTTTATGATAAAAAGCTAGCACCATCGTCTTTTCTTTTAACGGTAAGATAGCTAGATGCAACTTCTGAATACGATTATTTTTTGAATGGTTACTCGTATCATTCACTGGATATCCATACATATCTCTAATCAACGTTAATGAGCCTTGAAACGCTATCGGTGTCTTATAGGGGAGCACCTCATGAAAAATAATTTGATATGCTCCTTTAAGATTGTCTTCAATAGCAGTTTTATGGAGTAAAATTTCATTTTGAAAATCTTCAATATCATAATCAAAAGAATTATGAAGATCTTTTATTTTTTGAGATGTATTCTCTAATGTTTTATTAGAAATCTCAGGTATTCTTAAGTATAAAGCTTTCTTAATCGTCTTATCAGACATTATTTTTTCAAAATGATATTTTTCCTCCCTCCTTCTAACTAATTCTAAAAGGAAATTTTTCAATGCAATTTGTGACAACATTTTATCGCTAGGATAAGACGTAAGATTCATTTCATTTTCATATTCCTGAAAATAGAATGAATCACATTTACGACAAATAATTTGTATCGTTCCCGATTTGCTCACTCCCTTATCATTATCTAACAGATCGCTCCCTATTAAATAACCAGCTTGTGTTAACATGCCAGAATCAGAAATTTTTTTTAACGATAACTGTGGAATGGTGTGAGAATTGCAGAAACTTGTAGTATCTTTATCACAAAGTAAACACTTTCTTGGCTTTAAGTCCTCCTTCATTACTCTCATCTCTCTAGATAATAATTTTTTCAATTGAATCTTTTTTTCAATATCAGGTATATCAATTAATTTATTCAAATACTTCACAAACTTTCATTTTACTTCTCAAAACACACCAATCGTTATAGTCAGTTCTAGTCTTATTTCCCAGTAAAATATTTAACAGCTGATGCAAAGAGGTGCTGGTCTTTATTTCCTGGGATGTTTTGGAAGAGACCGTCTTCATAACGTTCTGAGTGTCCCATTTTACCGATGATTTGACCATTCTTGCTAGTAATTCCTTCGATGGCATTTACAGAACCATTTGGATTGTACTTAGAGTCCATGCTTGGTTTGCTGTCAAAATCAACGTATTGGCTGAAAATTTGTCCATTGTCACGGAGCTCAGCGAATTCCTCAGCCGTCACAACAAACTTCCCTTCACCGTGCGAAACAGGAATAGCGTGGATATCGCCCACTTCTACTCCAGCCAACCATGGCGAGTTGGTATTGGCAATCCGAGTTTCCACCATCTTGGCCACGTGCTGGTTGGCATCATTGTAGAAGAGGGTTGGACTAGTACTGCTGGCATCTTCGAAGTTCCCGTATGGAAGAAGACCTGATTTGACCAAGGCCTGGAATCCATTACAGATACCAATAATCAAGCCACCACGGGCGATAAAGCTATCAATAGCTGCACGCACTTTTTCATTAAGCAGGATATTGACAATGAACTTGGCTGAACCATCTGGTTCATCCGCAGCCGAGAATCCACCGGCAAAAAAGAGAATGTTAGCCTTACCGATGTTGTCAACCATAGTTTCGACTGACTTGACAATGGCTTCTTCATTCAAGGTCACGAATGGCACCAAGTTAACCTCTGCACCTTCTTTCTCAAAGGCCTTGGCTGAGTCATATTCTGAGTTGGTTCCTGGGAAGACTGGGATATAGACCACAGGTTTTTCAACCTTTTCTTTTGCTTTAATCACAACATCTGATACCACAGCTGGTACTTCAGCAAGTTCTTTAGCTTGAGTAAATTCTGTTGGGTAAACTTCCTCCAATTTCCCTTGGAAGGCACTGTCAAGTTTGTGTCCATCTAGCTTCACACCGTTGACAGTTAGTGTAAAGTCTGCACTTGTTTGTCCAATCTTCTCTACTCCAGCAATTTCTTCAGGAGAGGTAAAGACAAATCCTCCTAATTGAGCTGTCAAAGCTGTTTCAAGTTCAGGCAAGATCACCTCTGCACCAATATGATTTCCAAAGGTAGCGAGAGCCAAACTTTCAACCACACCACCATATTTAACAGCCGATGCAGATGTCACTTTGTGAGCCTTTTGAAGGGCTTCAAACGTTTCAAAGTTCTTCTTAATCAAATCGAAGTCGATATCAGCAGAAAGAGCTTGACCTGGGATGTAGTAGATATTTTCACCAGCATCCTTAAATTCTGGAGAAAGGACCTTACGGCTATCTGCTGTTGTCACCCCAAAAGCAACCAGGGTTGGTGGCACCGTCAATTCTTCAAAGGTCCCAGACATAGAATCCTTACCACCGATAGATGGCAAGCCAAGCTGGATTTGTGCTTCGATAGAGCCTAGAAGAGCTGCTACTGGCTGACCAAAACGCTCTGCTTGTTTATCCATGCGTTCGAAATACTCTTGATAAGAGAAGCGAGCCTTGGACCAGTTTGCACCAGCAGCCACCAAACGAGCAGTCGCTTCGATTACTGCATAGGCAGCACCGTGGTATGGAGACCATTCTGCTACATAAGGGTTAAAACCTTGAGCCATGACTGATGCAGTGTGAGTTACACCGTGTTGAACTGGCAATTTCTGCACAGATGCCTCAGTTGGTGTGAGTTGGTAGCGACCACCAAGTGGGTGATTGACCGTTGAGCGACCGACCGAACAGTCAAAGATGGTTTGCAATCCTTTTTGACTGGCATGGTTCAGGTCAGCCAAGACTTCAAGAGTATCCGCTTCAAGGGTTTCAGTAGATGTTTGACGTTCTTCTGGGAGTTTGACATCCTTGTCTACAACCTTAGCATCGACGACCACGCGCACACCATTGGTGTCAAGGAAACGACGTTCCAAGTCGACAATGGTTTCACCATTCCAGTGCATGACTAGATTTGGTTTTTCAGTTACTGTCGCAACCACAACAGCATCAATATTCTCTTTGTTACATTCAGCAACGAAGGCATCTACATCCTCAGGACGAACCACCACAGCCATCCGTTCTTGAGATTCAGAGATGGCAATTTCGGTACCGTTCAAACCTTGGTATTTCAATGGCACTTTGTCTAGATCAATTTCAAGACCGTCTGCTAATTCACCGATAGCCACACAGACACCGCCTGCCCCAAAGTCATTAGATTTCTTGATCAGACGAGTGACATCGCCATTACGGAAAAGGCGTTGAATCTTACGTTCTTCGATGGCATTCCCTTTTTGAACCTCAGCACCAGCAGTCTCTACAGACTCAACTGTTTGAACTTTAGAAGAGCCTGTCGCACCACCGACACCATCACGTCCAGTCTTACCTCCAAGGAGGATAATGACATCACCCGCTTCCGGTTTTTCACGGACAACATTGCCCTTAGGAGCAGCACCGACAACGGCACCCAACTCCATACGCTTAGCAACGAAGCCTGGGTGGAAGTATTCACGAACATAGGTCGTCGCAAGCCCAATTTGGTTACCATATGAAGAATAACCATGAGCCGCTGTCTTAGAAATAACTTGTTGCGGCAGTTTACCAGCACGAGTTTCCGAAATCGGTGCTGTAATATCACCGGCACCTGAGATCCGCATTGCCTGATAAACGTATGAACGTCCTGACAATGGGTCACGAATGGCTCCACCAATACAGGTAGCAGCCCCACCAAATGGCTCAATCTCTGTTGGGTGGTTGTGGGTTTCGTTCTTGAACATGAGGAGCCATGGCTCTTTCACACCATCAACGTCCACTTCGATTTCGACTGAGCAAGCATTGATTTCATCTGACACTTCCATATCATCCAAACGTCCATTAGCACGCTCATATCGACCGAAAATAGTAGCCATATCCATCAAGGTTTGCGGTTTTTCCGTACGTCCCAACTCCTCGCGCATGGCAATATACTTGTCGTAGGTTGCCTGTAATTGTTTTTGAAATTTAGAAGCTGAAAAGTCTATGTGTTTCAACTCTGTCTCAAAAGTCGTATGACGGCAGTGGTCAGACCAGTAAGTATCCAAAACCTTGAGCTCTGTCTCAGTTGGCACGCGCCCGATTGACTTGAAGTAGTCTTGGATAAAAAGCAAATCATCCACTTCCATAGCCATCCCTTGCTCAGCCTTGTAGCGGGCAAAATCTTCTGCTGTATAGCTTTCAAAGAAAGTCAATTTCGGAATGGTTTTGTCTGACTCTGAAAACTCCTGCTTGGCAATCCCTACCGTGATGTCCTTGAAACGAGAATCAACTGGGTTGAGCAGATAGTTCTTGACCGCTTCCAACTCAGTCGCATCAATATCTTTATTCACCAAGTACAATTGTGCTGTGTTGACCGTCACGTCACTCGAACTTCCCAGCAAAAGCAAGGCTTCCTGCGAAGATACTGCACGCTGGTCAAACTGCCCTGGCAGGCTTTCAATGGCAAAGAAAGCATAGTTAGCAAGATCCGCCTGCACAGCCGCTTCATCCAAGACGTGGTCTGTCACCTGCTCAGAGAAGATGTGTTTCTCTGCAGGCGCAAACAGGTCCTTAGCCAAGTTAAAGACATCATACACTTGCACAATACGAATACTTTTCAAGCTTGAAAGTCCCAAGTTATGCTGGAGTTCTCTAACCAAACTCTCTGATTTGACCTGAAAATCAGCCTTTTTTTCAACAAAAATACGTTTATCCATCAATTCTTATTCCTTTATTTCAGCTCTTGCAATATCCCCAACGACCTTGAGGTTGTTATTTCAATTCCTGCAACTTTTCCCAAACAATCTCATAAACGTCTGTTAGTTCTCCCAATCCTCTACGGAGTGAAAAGGTCTGGGGGACCTTTTCAGCCTGAGTCCTTTTAGTTGAGAGACGAAGGTTTTCCGTTGCAAACAGATTATTTCAAACCTTGCAACTTCTCCCAGACAACTTCATAAACATCTGTTAGTTCTCCCAATCCTCTACGGAAAACATCCTTATCCATGTGGTTGCCATCCGCATCCCACAAGCGGCAGTTATCTGGTGAAAATTCGTCTGCCAAGATAATCTTGCCATCCTTATCAAAACCGAACTCTAGCTTAAAGTCAATCAACTTAAGCCCAATCTCAGCAAACCAGGCCTTCAAAAGTTCATTGATTCGACGAGTTTCTTCCTTCAAGTAGGAAATCTGCTGGTCATCCGCAATCTGTAGGAATTTCACATGCTCATCATTGATGAATGGATCATCCAAATCATCATTTTTGTAGTAAAATTCAACAATCGGAGTCTCAAATGCGATTCCTTCGTCTACGCCAAAACGTTTTGAAAAGGAACCAGCCGTGTAGTTGCGTAGCACGACTTCCAAAGGAATGATTTCCACCTTTTTATTGAGTTGTTCTGTATCTGAAAGTTTCTCCACAAAGTGAGTCTCCACACCAGCCGCATTTAATTTCTCAAAAATAAAAGATGAAATCTGATTATTCAACACTCCCTTGCCCGCAATCTGCTCCTTCTTAACACCATTGAAAGCAGTCGCCTGGTCCTTGTAAGTTGAAATAATAAGATTTTCATCCTCAGTTGTATAGATATCTTTAGCTTTTCCCGAATAGATCAATTGTTTTGACATTTTAAAGTTCGCCTTTCGTATTACTTGAGCACATTCTACCATAAAAAACCTAAAATTACAAGAATTTAACCGAATAAATAGAACAATAATCTCAAAAAACGTAAAGAAAAAACTGCAAGAAGCATCTTTCTCACAGTTTTAAAATCATTTAACTCTAAAACACGAACATTACTCTTTGTTCAAAAATTGATCCAAATAATAGCGCAGATAACTTTTCTTTCCCGTAATCATCTGCAGACGACCTTCCACCCCGTACCGAAGTTTTTCAGCCTGCTCCGAATTTAGATTGGTCTCCGCCTCAATTTTAAAGAAATTCCCTTTTTCAGTCTTAGTAGCTGTCGCATCAATACTTGTAATAGTCGAATCTAGGAAAATTTGATTCTTGGTATCATGAGTCGTCGTATAACGAACAGAGTCCCCAATCTTGACTCTTGCTACATCCTTTGAACTTAGATAAGCTGTAAGTTTGGCTTTCCCTTCTTTTTCCAAGGACGGATAGAGTTGGGCTAGTAGGGCACCTTCTGCTACCATGCTAGAATCACTGGTCTCAGGATTAATGTGAAGCACCCCATCCTCACTGGCCGTAATTTTCCCCTTGTCTAGAAGACTTCCCTGTACTTTCTTACCTGACTCCACCTCCAAGATTTTCTGATCTAGAAGGGTCAATTCCTGACCAACCTTAGCCAAGTGTTGTGATTTGAGGGATTCCAATTGACTGCTTAAGCCTGACACATAGGCTTGCTGGGTACCTGAACCTGCATACTGGACGCGGTAAGTAGCGAGACTGGATTCTAACTGAGAAAGCTGAGCTTCAACCTGCGCAACAGCCTGAGCCTTAGTTTGCGGATTTTCCTCACCCTGAGACTTGTAAGACTGGTAGAGAGAGTAGGCTAGATTCTGACTGGCCAAGGAAGTACCTGTTTCAATAGCTGACTTAGCTGTCTGGTAATCGCGAATTTTAGCCTCTGTTTGGCTGATGAGGTTGCCGATTTCAGCTTGGGTTTGACTAGCTGCTGCATTCTGGGACGCGATGGTCTCATTTTGTTGCGATGTACTAGCCCTAAGACTGCTTGCTTGACTGATGTAGTCGCGAAAGGTGGCTTGGTAGCCAAATTTATCCTCCTCTGGAAAGTGGTTCTCCCCTTCTTGCAGACTTTTTTGCAAATACTCCAATTGCTTTTTTTGATCCTTAAGCATGTCCAACTGACTAGCATAGGCCTCCGCTTGGACACCCTCTGCCCCTTCTTGATATTGAACCAACAGTTCTCCCTTTTTAACCAGCTTATTTTCTTCCAAATGATTGACAAGAATGCGATTGTTGCTAGTTGACTGGATATTTGCAAGGATATGACTAGGCTCGATAGTAGCTCTAGTAGACAAACTCATCTCCTTCTCTGCCAAAGTTGCAAAACCAAGCAAAAACACGAGCAGAAGGGACATGGGAACAATCACCCGACTGGAAAAATTATGGTAACGACGATTATAAAACTCCGCACTTTCTAAAAATTCTGGTTTCATCCTCTCCTCTTTCTAGCTATTCACCAAATGGGCGTAAAAGCCACCCTGTGCAAGTAAATCAGCATGATTTCCTTCTTCAACAATCTTGCCCTGATCCAAAACAACCACCTTCTCTGTCCGCTCAGCAATGCTCAAGCGGTGGGCGATGAAAATCAAGGTCTTATCTAAAGCCATGAGATTATCTACAATTCGCTTCTCTGTCAAAATATCCAAACTGCTGGTCGCCTCATCCAAAATCAAGACAGGCGCATCTGTCAAGAGAGCACGCGCCAGAGCGATTCTCTGACGTTGACCACCTGAAATTCCTGCCCCATCCGAAGTCAATTCTGTCTGGTAATTCAGGGGCATCCGCTCGATATCCTCCCGAATCTCTGCCAATTCGACCGCCCGTAAGATATCTTCCTGTGTCGTCCCCTCCTTGGCTCCAAGGAGAAGATTCTCCAAAATCGTTCCGTTAAAGACATAGGGCTGTTGAGGCAGATAGTTGATATACTGGCGCAGGGCTTTTTTATCAATCTGATTGAGATTGACACCACCCAGACTAATCTCTCCTTGACTTGGGTCGTAAAAATTAACCATTATCTTAGCTAAGGTCGTCTTACCTGACCCCGAAATCCCCACAAAAGCCACCTTAGAGCCTTTGGGAATAGTCAAATTGATATCTGACAAGACATCTCGACCATAGCCATACTTGTAATGAACCTGCTTGAAGGTCATATCTCCCTTCATCAAGCTCAGATCCTCAACTGTTTTCTTCTCATCAAACTCAGAAGCTACCAGATAAACCTCATTTAGACGTTTATTGGCAACCTGCGCTGTCTGAAGCTTAGTTTGCAGGTTGATGATATTCTCCAAAGGATTAGTAAAGTAAACCAGCAAGGTATTATAGGTAATCAACTGCCCCAAACTCATCTTGCCATCCATGACCAGAACAGCCCCCATCCAGAGAATGCCGACATTGAGCAAGAGATGGGCAACCTTTTTCAGAGCCTTTTGCTGACTCTCTGCTCGACTATAGGTAAAGGATTTTTTCAGATAATCCACAAATTCCTTGTCAATCTTTTGGTAACGCTGACTTTCACTGGTCAAGGACTTGATAGTTTCAATACCATTGATGTCCTCAATGATAGAAGAAGACAGAACCGCATTGGCTTCCATGGTATCCCGATTCATCTTTTCAAACGGCTTCATAAAGGCAAAGATAATCACTGTGTAGATAGGGAGCGCCAATAAAGTCATGAAAAAGAGATTGGTATTTTGTGAAAATAAAACAAGGGAAATAATGACAACCGTTGATACATCTAGGAAAATCGAAAGGATGGTCGAAGCCAGCGCATCAATGATACTGTTAGCATCCGTGAAACGAGACACGATTTCCCCTGTACGACGTGTCGCAAAAAAGGACATAGGCAGGTGAAAAACATGCTTGATGTAGGACAAAATCACATCAATCGATAAACGTTGCCCCAAAACAAGTAAGAGATACTCCTGAGCGTAAGACAAGATCTGCTGGAGGATATAGACGATAACCAACCCAATAGAAATAATCCCCAGTGTCGAACGCATCTGATCTGGCACATAGGTATCAATGATAGACTGCAGATAATAAGAACCCACAATGTTAATCAAGGTTACCAAGAGTGTTGCCAAAACGATATTGGCAATCAAGCCACGCTGCTTCACTAATATAGGAATAAAAGAGAGCAGACCATTCTTTTGATCCTTATGAGGCTTGTAGTCTGGACTAGGTGCCATAAAAAGAGTCACTCCTGTCCATTCTTCCGCAAAACGCTCACGTGGCAGTTTGGTCAATTTCACCCCAGGATCTGGATCGGCAATATGAATGCTATCCTTATTCTGCCCAGTCACCACATAGTAGTGGAGTAATTTTCCTTCCTTAAGAACATGGGCAACAAAAGGAAAAGTCAAATCTGGCAAGTCAAAGAGCATCATATCTGCCTTAATGGCCCGTGTCTCAAAGCCAATCTCCTCTGCCACCTTGACCAAGCCCAAAGCCGTCGTCCCATCCATGGTCGTCTTGGCCAATTCTCGCAAGTGAGCCAAAGAATAATAGCTACCATAGTAGCCAAAAACCATAGCCAATGAAGCTACACCGCAGTCCATCTGATCCACCTGCGGACGATAGTGACGTTTCCCAAATTTCATATTCATCTCCTTTTCCTAATACTCAATGAAAATCAAAGAGCAAACTAGGAAACTAGCCACAGGCTGCTCAAAACACTGTTTTGAGGTTGTAGATAAGACTGACGAAGTCAGCTCAAAACACTGTTTTGAGGTTGCAGATAGAACTGACGAAGTCAGTAACCATACCTACGGTAAGGCGACGTTGACGTGGTTTGAATTTGATTTTCGAAGAGTATAAACTCATCTGATAACAACTATCTTACCCCAATCACCAAACAAAAACTGGACTTCCTCCCCAAATGCGCCTATCTCCCTCCCAACTGTACTTTTAAGATAAAAAAATAGGTAGAACAAACATTCTACCTAAAATATATATTTATTTCTTTTTCTTCCTAATTCTTTTGTCAATCATATATACAACGATAATCGAAAACAGCGGTGGTACAATATAACTCTTTTCACTCATTGTCAGCTGAAATCCCAGGGTTGCTAGTATCTTAAAGATGAAAATATTCATCAAAAATAGAAAAACAAATACTAAAAAATATCCTACAACCTTCTTCATTTCTTTTCTTCAACTTTCCTAATTTCTATAACTATTTTATCAAAAATATATGTAAAACTCCAAATAAATACCTCAACTGCACTTTCTTGGCAAAAAATAGGCAGAACAAGCGCCCTGCCTAAAATATATATTTATAAAGATTAAAATGTAGATAATTGTCAAATAGGATATTTATATACATTCTTAGCAACATGCAACTCCTCTTATCTTGCTTCTTGCTATTCTTTACGTTTGACGACTTCTACCACATCCCCTACACTTTGGAGTTGGTCAATTTCCTCATCGCTGATTTCGATATTAAATTCATCTTCCAGTGTCAAGATAAACTCCATCAAATCAACTGAGTCAGCATCCAAGTCGTCTTTCAGACTCAAGGATTCTGTCACGACAAAGTCTTCTCCCTGTCGCTCTTGGATAATGGTCACAATACGGTCAAAAATTTCTTTTTCTGTCATCTCTTTTATTCTCCTGAAAATTCACGCGCAGTCTTGACAACTACGTCTGTTTCTAACATGGTACGAATCTGGCGAATCGTACTATAAACAGCCTTGGCATCGCTTGAGCCATGAGTCTTGACAACCGGTGCCTTGACACCAAACAAGACTGCTCCACCAACATCTGAGTAGTTGAGCTGTTTTTTCAAACCTCTGAGGCTGTCCTTGAGAAGGAGGGCGCCTAGTTTCGCTCGGAGACCACCACCAGTGATGGAGTTCTTGAGCAAGCCCATGATTCCCATAGCTGTCCCTTCAATGGATTTGAGCACAGCGTTTCCCGTGAAACCATCTGCCACAACAACATCTGCAACGCCATTCATCAAATCACGCGCTTCCACGTTTCCGATAAAGTTTAAACTTTCATCAGCCACCAGTAATTCATAGGTTTCCTTACGAAGCGGGTCGCCCTTACTACTCTCTGTTCCGTTATTGAGCAAGCCAACACGTGGTTGCGCAATTCCACGGACATTTTTAGCATAGAAGGATCCTAGAACCGCGTATTGATGAAGGTGCTGGGCTGTATTTTCCGCATTAGCACCGAGGTCTAGCATGTCAAAACCTCTCCCATCTACAGTCGGCAGGGTTGACATAAGTCCAGGACGATCGATGTTCTTGATACGACCCACGATGAAAAATCCTGCTGCTAGTAAAGCACCTGTATTTCCTGCGGAAAGAACAGCATCTGCTTCACCCTCTTTGACAGCCTTGGCTGCCAATACCATACTAGCATTTTTCTTTTTCCGAATAGCTCTCGTAGGTTCATCGTCTGAATCAATCTTTTCATCCGTATGGATAATGCTGACGCGCTCTGTTGCTGTTAAATATTGCTTGATTTTAGCTTCATCTCCGTAGAGTTGAACCTCGATATCTGAAAAGTCAGCTAGGGCTTGATTGACACCCTCAACGATGGCCTGAGGTGCGTAATCGCCTCCCATGGCATCTACTGCGATTTTTTTCATTTCTTTTCCTCTTTTAGTAATTGTCCCCAGTCTGCTAGGGAATCAATAAATTTCTTTGATTTTAGGTGAATCCCAACGTACTCTTCGTAGAGTTGATCCATAAATTGGCGTAACTCTTGCTTGATTTCAGGCTTGAGCGAAATGGTCTCCAAAGACTCAAAATCAATAGCTTGAAATTGATTGAGCAGATAAGGGATATTGGGATTTAGATGGCAACGTCTCTCATCCTCATGATAATGATCTGGACAGAGGCAGGCTCCATATTTGAAAGAAAAGTCAAAAGCCTGACCGATCCGATGACAAAAAACACACTCATTAAAATTGAGACTAATCCCAAATCGAGTCAAGATTTGAATTTCAAAAATATTGGTCAAAACTTGATAATCCAATCCCTCTTCCATCAACTCCAAAGTTTTTTGCAAAAAAGCAAACAAGGGAGCATCCTGCTGATTGTCCTGCAAACTAGCATCTGTAAGAGCCGCCACGTAGGTCGCATAGGCCATGACAAAGAGATCGCTATTAATCTTTGGAAAGGTCATCACCTCATGATAGTCCTCAATGTAGCTAAGCCCGTCATCATTGATTCGTAAGAGAAATCGAGCCAGCACCAAGGGTTGAATAACAGGAGCCAGCTTAGACTGACCAGCGTGTTTGACAAAAAACATGCGCTTGCCAGCCTGTTCAGTAAAAATCTTGACTAGCTTGTCATCCTCACGAAAATTGCGATTATAAAGCACCAAGCCTTGACTCGTGATAGACTGAATCATGCTTCTCTCATGTACTCCTCAAGTCGTTTCATGGCTTCTTTGATAGTCTCCATGCTGGCTGCATAAGATAGGCGAACATATCCTTCTCCATAACGCCCAAAGGCAGCACCAGGAATAAAGGCAACAGCCTTCTTCTGAGCAAAATCCTTCAGAAAAGCAAAAGAATCTTGATTGTAACCCGCTGGAATCTTAGCAAAGATATAGAAGGCACCGTCTGGTTTGATAATCTCAAAACCAAGAGCAGTCATTTTCTCGATAATATAGTCCCGCCGCTGGATGTATTCCTTCTTCATAGGTTCCGCATCGTTTTTACCAGCCATCAAGGCTTCCACCGCAGCGTGTTGAGCCATGGTATTTGCGGCAGTGACCAAGTACTGGTGACTCTTGATCAACTGAGCTGTAAAGGCTGCAGGAGCGAAAATCAAGCCCAAACGCCAACCTGTCATAGCATGCGATTTAGACAAACCATTGATAATGATAGCTTGATCTCTCAACATAGTTCCTAGAGACACATGGGCTTCCCCTGTGTAGGTCAATTCTGAGTAGACCTCATCACAGACAACGAAAATTTCGTACTTGCGTAAAACAGCTGCCAAGGCTTCCAACTGCTCTCGACTATAGGTAATTCCTGTCGGATTAGCTGGATAGTTGAGAATAACCGCCTTGAGCTTGTCACCCTGCTCCAAAATGGCCTTCTCCAACATCTCAGGAGTCAAGACAAACCCATTTTCAGTCGTATCAATCTCGACAACCTCTGCCCCAACTAGATTGACAATTGGTTCATAACCTGGGTAGGCAGGAGCTGGCAAGAGTACCTTGTCTCCCTCTTCCAAAATAGCTGTCAAAGTAGCAGATAAAGCCTCTGTCGCCCCAATTGTAACCAAGATTTCATTTTCAGGAGCATAGTCCAGTTGGTACTTTTCCTTAACAAAGTCACTAGCTGCTTGACGTAAAGTCAGCAGGCCACTCATCCCTGTATAGTAGGATTGGTTCTGGTCAATCGCTCGCTTAGCCGCCTCCTTGACATGGTCTGGCGTTGTAAAATCAGGTTCCCCCAAGGTCAAACGCAAGACCCCAGGAATCTCCGAAATAGCCTGGTCAAACTGACGAATCAACGAAACTTGAATCTTATCTAACTGTTTATTAAAGCGCTTAGTTAAGTCCATAGATACCTCCTACTTTCAAAACGTATCTCTATTATACTACAAAAGCCCCCTGACCGCAAAAATACATGATAGAATAGCTTTCCACTTTCTATTTTACTTTTCCTGTTTACAGGTCTATAATGGTAACAGATTCTATTTGGAGGTTTTTATGTCATTTCTATCAAAAAATGGAGCAGGCATCTTGGCCTGCCTTCTCATTTCTATTCTATCTTGGTACTTAGGAGGATTCTTCCCTGTTATTGGCGCGCCTGTTTTTGCGATTTTCATAGGCATGCTCCTACATCCCTTTCTCTCGTCATATAAACAACTGGATGCTGGATTGACCTTTAGTTCCAAGAAATTGCTCCAGTATGCCGTTATCTTGCTTGGTTTTGGTCTCAATATCTCGCAAGTCTTCGCAGTTGGGCAATCTTCACTCCCTGTCATCCTGTCCACCATCTCAATAGCCTTGATTGTTGCCTACCTTTTCCAACATTTCTTTGCACTGGACACAAAACTGGCTACCTTGATTGGAGTAGGTTCTTCTATCTGTGGGGGCTCTGCCATTGCGGCAACAGCGCCTGTTATTCAAGCCAAGGAAAAGGAAGTCGCCCAAGCCATCTCCGTTATCTTTTTCTTCAATGTCTTGGCTGCGCTCATATTTCCAACGCTAGGTACCTGGCTTCATCTATCCAATGACGGCTTTGCCCTCTTTGCAGGAACTGCGGTCAATGATACTTCCTCTGTAACCGCTACAGCTAGCGCCTGGGACAGTCTCTACCAGACCAATACCCTCGAATCCGCAACCATTGTCAAACTCACACGTACTCTTGCTATCATCCCCATCACTCTCTTTCTCTCCTACTGGCAAAGTCGCGATCAAAAAAATAAGCAAGGCTTACAACTGAAAAAAGTCTTCCCACTTTTTATCCTTTACTTTATCCTTGCATCTCTCCTAACCACCCTACTGACCTCTCTCGGTGTATCCAGTAGTTTCTTTACCCCTCTCAAACAACTCTCCAAATTTCTCATTATCATGGCCATGAGTGCTATAGGACTCAAAACCAATCTGCTAGCTATGATCAAATCCAGTGGAAAATCCATTGTTCTCGGGGCCATCTGCTGGATTGCCATCATCCTCACCAGTCTTGGTATGCAGACCCTTATCGGCATTTTCTAACACAAAAGGTAGCCCACCAGCTACCTTTTTCTTATGCTTCCTCAATCAAGCGAGTATGTTCTCTCTTAATACAGCGATTCATCACAATGTCATCGCATCCACCAGAACGCAAGATTTCTTCCGCTTCTAGACTTTCAAGTCCTAGCTGTGCCCAAAAAATCTTGGCATCAGCTTTGAGAAAATCACGCGCCACATCAGGCAGAAACTCGCTGCGACGGTAAACATTGACAATATCTACAGGAAAAGGAATCTCAGCTAGACTAGCATAAGCCTTTTCACCCAAGATTTCGCCACCTGCTACCTTGGGATTGACTGGGATGATTTTATAACCCCGAGCCTGCATTTCCTTGGTCACTCGATTGCTGGTTGTTTCCTCACGGTCTGACAAACCCACAACAGCAAGAGTTTTACTCGTTGCGAGATACTGACGAATCACGCCATCACTTGGATTGATAAATTCTTGACTCATAGAAATCCTCCTTTTTCATCAGTATAGCATATTTTGAAAAGGCTTGCAGATTTTGGCTACAAAAAAGCTCCTAGCAGTTCACTTCTGCTAGGAGTATGTTTTATTCTAAGCGAAAACTTAAATCTTTTTCTCAATACTGAAAAGTGGAGAAAGTGGGCGTTTTTCATGGATACGTACAATAGCATCCCCTAAGAGATGAGCGATTGAGATCTGCTCAATCTTATCGATCAAACGCTCTTCTGGAAGATAGATGGTATCCAAAACAACCAATTTCTTAATAGCTGATTTTTGGATATTGTCCATAGCAGGACCAGAAAGAACTGGGTGCGTACAGCTTGCATAGACTTCAACAGCACCAGCTTCTGCAAGGGCATCTGCCGCATGACAAATCGTTCCAGCAGTATCAATCATATCATCAATCAAGATACAAGTCTTGCCTTCGACCTTACCAATGATGTTCATAACTTCACTAGTGTTCATCTTATCAACGCTACGACGTTTATCAATGATAGCGATAGATGTTTTCAAAAATTCTGCCAACTTACGAGCACGAGTCACCCCTCCATGGTCTGGGCTGACAACCACATAGTCAGAACCAACCATGCCACGACGCTCAAAATAATCCGCAATCAGAGGAGCCCCCATCAAGTGATCCACAGGAATATCAAAGAATCCTTGAATCTGCGCAGCATGCAAGTCGATGGTCAATAAACGATCCACTCCAGCTACTTCAAGCATATTTGCGACAAGTTTTGAAGTGATTGGCTCACGCGCTCTCGCCTTTCTATCCTGACGTGCATACCCATAGTAAGGCATGACAACATTGACAGATTCTGCACTCGCACGCTTCAAAGCATCCACCATAATCAAAATTTCAAGCAGATTGTCATTTACAGGCGAGCTAGTTGATTGTAGGATAAAGACGTGTTTCCCACGGATTGATTCTTCAATGTTGACCTGAATCTCTCCATCTGAAAATTGGCGAACACTTGATTTCCCCAACTCTATCCCAATCTCCTGCGCTACACGTTTTGCCAATTCTTGATTAGAAGAAAGGGCAAACAGCTTTAAATCAGAAAAAGACATGATTTCCTCCGGTATATATGTATCGCTTGTGCTTTTCACAAGATTTTTCCATCTACCATTGTAGCGCTTTTTGCACTATTTTTCAATCAAAAATAAAAGAAGGGCAACATATTTGTACCCTTGCATCATTCTTTTAAAAAATATTCTAGTTCATCAACTCATTGTGCTTCTCAACAAAGCGATACGCCTGATAAAAACCATAGAGAGTAATAGCCGTAACCACTGGAATCGCTAATGGCAACTCTGTCTCTAATTCTACAAAAGGAGAATTAAACAAGAAGTGAGTTCCCAAAGCTAAACCTAGGAAAACAAGCCCCTGTTTCTTGCCAACCTTCTGCCCTTTATAGGCTCTGTAAAGCAAGTAAATACCTACTACAGCCAGACCTGAAAAAGTCCAGTGAGAGGCAATTCCTGAGATGATACGCTCTAAAATTCTCGAAATAGTAAAGTCAAAGCCCTCTGGCAAATCCGTACGAATATAGCCAATATCCTCAATCATTTGGAATCCCAAACCAGAAGCAATGCTTAGTAAAAACAAAGATTTTAATTTTTGCACAGGAATCAAAGCTAAAACAAAAACAAGGGGCAACAATTTCAACGGCTCTTCTACCAAAGGAGCCACAATAGCACTTTCAAAGGCATTTAAAAATGCACTATCTGGGAAAAGAATACCCAGCAAATCATGGATATAGGTATTAGCAAAGCTAGACAGCCAGCCTGAAAGGAACATCCCTCCCAATAAAGACAAGATCAAGGCATTCTTTGGCAATTCCCATTTTTTCCCAATGCGGAAAAGGAAATAAAGAGCTGGAATCATGTAAAAGAGAGCTAGAAAGATAGAAACTCCCATTAGTCCATATTCCGCACCTGACATCGAACCGTCCATATAGTAGATGGTTTCATACTGTAAACCAATACATAGCAATAAGATAAAAATAAATAAAATGCTGTTTTTCTTCATACACTTTCTTTCTAAATGAAGTATTTATAATTCTACGACTGTCATACTTCCTGTATCTACATCGTAAATAGCACCAGAGATAACGACATCATCTGGTATTAAGGGAGACTCGATAAGAAGTTGCATATCCTCACGCACACTCTCCTCTATATCTTGGAAGGGCAAAAAGTCCTGATCTGACACATCGACACCTAGTTCCTCTTTTAAATACTCCTGAAAAGGCCCATTTTCAAAGGTCTGAGCACCACAGTCTGTATGGTGCAACACCACAATTTCTCTTGTCCCCATTTGTTGCTGGGAAATAACTAGCGAACGAATCATGTCCTCAGTCACTCGACCACCTGCATTCCGCAAGATATGAGCATCCCCAAGTGCCAAGCCCAGAGCTTGAGCAACGTGCAAACGTGAATCCATACAGGTCACAATGGCTACTCTAGTTTTAGGTTTAAGTGGTAAATTTAACTGCCCATGTAGGGCAACATAAGCCTGATTGGCTTGCATAAACTGTTCAAAATACGACATGATTCCCTCCTCGAAAATTTGATAGTCAAATATTCTTCCTATCTTATCATTTTTAAGAGGATTTGTCACGGATTATGCAAAGACCTTTTTCAAAACTTCCTGAATCGTTGTCACCCCAATGACCTGAATTTCCTTGGGTGGAGTGATTCCTGTCAAGGAATTATTGGGTACATAAATCTTAGTAAAGCCCAGTTTAGCAGCTTCATTGATACGTTGCTCGATACGATTCACGCGCCGAATCTCTCCTGTCAAGCCCAGTTCTCCTACAAAACATTCCTGAGGATTGGTAGGCTTGTCTTTATAACTCGAAGCAATGGCAACAGCAACAGCTAAGTCAATGGCAGGTTCATCCAATTTGACACCGCCAGCAGATTTGAGATAGGCGTCCTGATTTTGCAAGAGAAGACCTGCACGCTTTTCCAAAACAGCCATAATCAGACTAGCACGATTAAAATCAAGTCCTGTCGTAGTACGCTTGGCATTTCCAAACATGGTCGGTGTCACCAAAGCCTGAACTTCCGCCAAAATCGGACGCGTCCCTTCCATGGTCACAACGATTGATGAACCAGTCGCCCCATCCAAACGCTCTTCTAGGAAAACTTGACTCGGATTGAGGACCTCAACCAAGCCACCCGACTGCATCTCAAAAATCCCAATCTCATTAGTAGAACCAAAACGGTTTTTGACCGCTCTCAAAATACGAAAGGTATGGTGACGCTCCCCTTCAAAATAAAGCACCGTATCCACCATATGCTCTAGCATACGAGGACCAGCCAAGGTTCCTTCCTTGGTCACATGACCTACGATAAAGATGGCAATATCATTAGTCTTAGCCAGTTGCATAAGTTCTGCTGTCACCTCACGCACTTGAGAAACAGACCCTTGCACCCCTGAAATCTCAGGAGACATAATTGTCTGAATAGAGTCGATGATGAGAAAATCAGGCTGGATACGTTCCACTTCTGCTCGTACGCTCTGCATATTGGTCTCTGCATAAAGATAAAACTCACTATCAATGTCTCCCAAGCGCTCTGCACGTAGCTTGATTTGCTGGGCAGACTCCTCTCCACTAACGTATAGAACAATCCCCACTTGAGACAACTGGGTTGAAACTTGTAGGAGAAGGGTCGATTTCCCGATTCCAGGATCCCCACCGATGAGGACGAGACTTCCTGGTACCACTCCGCCTCCAAGTACACGGTTGAATTCCTCCATCTCTGTCTTGGTTCGATTAACGTTGATAGAAGTCACCTCAGCCAGTTTCATGGGTTTAGTTTTCTCACCTGTCAAGGACACACGCGCATTCTTGACCTCAGCAACCTCAACCTCTTCTACAAAGGAAGACCAAGACCCACAGTTAGGGCATCGTCCCAGATATTTAGGGGAATTATACCCACAATTTTGACATACAAATGTCGCTTTTTTCTTTGCGATGATAAACCTCTTTCTATATCTCTAACTCACACGCAATCACTTGGCAAAAATCAATCTTCTCATTTGGAACAAACTGGCGCATGAGCATATTGTGAGTTACCACTATCACGGTCTGGTAATCTCGATACTTAACCATGCATTCTAGAAAACGTGACTTCATCTCCGTAGCTGTCTCATATTGAATAGGACTATTAGGAAGTAACTCCCCCTTATTTTCTAGAAACATAGTACGAGCTTTTTCAAAATTATCTGTGCCACTTTTATAGACCTGCCATTCATGTAACAAAGGCTCCACTCTCAAAGGAAGACCCGTAGCACAAACCACATAAGAAGCCGTTTCTAAAGCTCTTGTGACTGCAGAAGATATGATTATTTCAGCTGAAGGGAGTAAAGGATTGGTGATCAGTTTCTGGGCTTGTTGCCGTCCCTTCTCAGACAAGGGTGCCAAATCTATCCCAAATCCCGTATAATAACGCTCCTCTAACTCACGGTAATCTGGCTCCCCATGACGTACAAAGATAATCTTCATCCTAGTGCCCTGTCGATCCAAATCCACCAGTTCGAACGCCATCAGCCGCATCTCCATCTGCAATTAAGAAAGGAGCAAAGACAGCCTGGACAACACGTTCTCCAACTTCAAGAACAACCTCTTGATCTGTTATATTCTTCATCTGAGCAAAAATATGTCCTTCATTTCCAGGATTTCCATAATAATCCCCATCAATGACACCAACCGAGTTAATCAAGACCAAGCCCTTCTTACGAGGATTTGAAGAGCGATCATAAAGGTAAAGAACCTCAGTCGGCTGCATATAGGCCTTAACCCCTGTCGGAACCAAGACAATCTCTCCTGGCGCAATAACCGTACGCACAGCAACCTTTAAGTCGTAACCAGCCGCATGCGCTGTCTCACGCTTAGGCAATAAATTTTCATCTGTAAAACTAGAAACCAATTCAAAACCACGAATTTTCATCATCTTCTCTTTTCTATTATCATTTATTCTAGATTATTCTATCTTATTTATTCGGAAAAAGCACGAAAAAAAGAGCACACAATTCAAATCGCTTAGGGCTGCTGGATTCCTCCCCTGACCCGCTTCACGCAGAACTGTTGCTCCACTATTTATTATATCACATTCCTATTCATTTTAAAAGCAAAATTATTTTTTCCGTCTATTTCTAAAAAAGTCCTGCATAATAGCTGCGCATTCATCTTCCAAAATTCCCGTTTCAACCTCCACACGATGATTGAGACGCTCATCTGTCAAGATATCGTACAAACTCCCAGCAGCGCCAAATTTCTGGTTTTTAGCCCCATAGACTACGTTTGGAATACGGGCGAGTCCAATCGCACCACTACACATGACACAAGGCTCAATGGTCACAAAAAGCGTGCAATCCAGCAAGCGCCAGCTCTCCTCACTCAGATTCGCATTCTCTATGGCCATAATTTCCGCATGCATAACCGCTCGCTGCAGTTCCTCACGCGCATTATGCCCACGACCAATGATTTCTCCGTCTTTGACAATCACACAACCAATTGGAATTTCATCGTGTTCAAGAGCAATCTCAGCCTCTCTCAAGGCCTCTCTCATAAAGCCTTCTTTTTCTTCAACTGTATAATTCATCCGTTTCTCTTTTCCTACTTATCGATTTTATTATTATATCATGAATCCCAACACAAAAAAAGCCACCGAATGCGGTGACTTTATAGGGAGATTATTATGAAAAAGAAAAGTTTAGGATATTTGTTACAACAAGTTAGGAGGTCTTCTTGTAACTGTCTATAGTATACCCGACCTATCTTAAACAAATCTTAAAAATCTCTTACGACCAAACACTTTCTAAAATATTTGTTTGTTCACGACCAGGACCTACTGAAAAAGTAGAAATACGAACGCCAACCAATTCACTCACACGACGAACATAGTTACGCGCATTCTCAGGAAGATCTTCCAAATTACGAACTCCGGTAATATCTTCTGACCAACCTGGCAACTCTTCATAGATAGGCTTGCAACGCTTCAATTGCTCAAGACTAGCTGGATAGTAGTCAATACGTTGACCATCAAGATCATAGGCCACACAGATTTTCACTATATCCAAACCACTCAAAACATCGATAGAGTTCAATGAAAGGTTCGTAATACCAGAGACACGGCGGCTATGACGCATCACAACTGAGTCAAACCAACCCACACGACGTGGACGACCAGTTGTTGTACCATATTCATGACCCACTTCACGGATACGTTCTCCCACTTCATCAAACAACTCAGTTGGGAATGGACCGTCTCCTACACGACTAGTATAAGCCTTACATACACCTACAACCTTGTCAATCTTACTTGGACCAACACCTGAACCAATCGTAACACCACCAGCCACAGGGTTTGATGACGTAACAAATGGATAGGTCCCTTGGTCGATATCTAGCATAACACCTTGTGCACCTTCAAAAAGCACACGTTTACCGTTATCAAGTGCATCATTCAAAATAACAGATGTATCTGTCACATACTTCTTGATTTGTTGACCATATTCATAATATTCTTCAAAAATATCATCAAAAGCAATCGCTTTACTGTCATACAATTTTTCAAAAAGACGATTCTTTTCAGCAAGGTTACGTTCTAAACGCTCACGGAAAATATCTTTATCCAAAAGATCTGCGATACGAATCCCAACACGAGCAGCCTTGTCCATATAAGCTGGACCAATTCCCTTAATTGTAGTACCAATCTTATTGTCGCCCTTAGCTTCTTCTTGCAAGCGATCCAACTCGATATGATAAGGCAAAATAACATGCGCGCGATCAGAAATACGCAAGTTATCAGTTGTCACACCCTCCTCATGAAGATAGCTCAACTCTTTTACAAGAGATTTAGGATTTACAACCATTCCGTTACCAATAACAGAGATTTTTTCAGGGAAGAAAATTCCCGATGGAATCAAGTGCAACTTAAATTTCTTACCATCAATCACAATCGTGTGACCTGCATTATCACCACCTTGGTAACGTGCAATCACTTCTGCATTCGCTGAAAGGAAGTCTGTAATCTTCCCTTTACCTTCATCACCCCACTGGGTACCTACAACAACAACTGAAGTCATAATCTTGTCTGAGCCCTCAGGCTCTTCCTTTCTCACATACATGGCAGGACTCTCACCTGCAATTATATCTTACAATTTATTATAAGAAAAAATCGCCTTTTTATCAAGAAGAAACAATAGAAAGATTTGCTATTTCCAACTATTAAAAAATGTTTTAGAAAAAATTCCGGCTATTTATCATTATTTTCCCACAAAAAATTAAATTTGTTCGGAAATTAACTCATACTGTCTCAACAAGCAACAAAACCTTGTTTCATTATCAATTTTTCAAGATACAAACGATAAGCAACACGATAATGGTAAACAATAAAATCCCGATGATTCCCAATGCTATATCGGAAAAGATAATAAATCAAAAATTTAAAATGAAAATGTTCCCAGTCAAAATGATCTCCGAAGAACGTACCATACTCTTCTTCAATATTTCTATAAAAATCCGTCATCTGCTCATAAATCTTTTGTAACATAAGCCTATACCCCTTTACTTTTTATAAGCTTATTCTAACAAAAAATTTTACACATTCACTATCAATTCCTGAATTGCTTAAAAACCAACCTCAAAAAGATAACAAATAGGAAAAGTTGACAGAATAGGAACAAATTTACTACCTAAATTAGACTATTATGGATCTTATTAACTGTGTTAAATACTAAAAGAGACTGAGGCAAAAATCTTAAATTAAGAAAACGCATAGCATCAGATTGTACTGACCCCAATCTGTATTGCACAGGGCTAAGTCCTTTTAGTTTTACCTTAATTCGTTTGTTGTTGTAGTAATCAATATAGTCTACAATGGCTTGTTCCAATTGCTTAAGCGACTGAAACGACTTCTCATAACCGTAAAACTTCTCCGATTTCAGAATCCCAAAAAAGGACTCCATCATACCGTTGTCTGGGCTGTTACCCTTGCGCGACATGGATGCTTGAATTCCCTTACTCTCTAGGAACCGATGGTAAGCATCGTGTTGGTATTGCCAACCTTGGTCACTATGGAGAATCGTATTCTCGTAGTGCTTCTCTGTGAAGGACTGTTCCAACATGGTTTTTACTTGTGCTAAGTTCGGTGAAGTTGAAAGATTATAGGCAATAATTTCGCTATTAAAGCCATCTAAAACAGGCGATAAATACAATTTCTGCGTGCTATTTGGAATGGCAAATTCTGTCACATCTGTGTAGCACTTTTCCATTGTTTTAGAGCCTTCAAATTGACGTTGAATGAGATTATCTGCCTTCTTACCATGAGAAGAATATTTTCGTTTCTGTCGCATTTTAGCTTGTAAATTGAGTACTTTCATCAAGCGTTGAACTCTTTTCTGATTTACCAGATAACCACGATTTCTTAGTTCTAAATGAATCCGACGATAACCATAATTTCCCTTGTGTTCGATAAAAATTAATTGAACTTCAGCTTTAAGCTCTTGGTCCTTATCTGGTTTGTCTAGCTGTTTCAAGTGATAGTAGTAAGTCGAACGAGCTAGTTTAATGGCTTTTAGAAGAATATCTAACGAAAACTCAGTCATTAATTCTTGAACAATTTCGGTCTTTCTTCTTTCTCTTTTTTCTCCTTCAATCGGAGTTCTCTCAACTTTTTTAGGATGACATTCTCCGCTCTCAGGTAGTCATTTTCTGCTTGAAGACGTTCTAATTCTGTCCTCTCTTCAGGTCTCTTTTTTGGCTTACGTCCCATTTTAGGTACTCTCCCTCTTGTTTTCTCAACAATAGTATACCCGTTTTTCTTGTATTGTGCTAGCCAGTTAAGAAGTATCGTACGACTTGGGAGGCCGTATTCAAGAGAAACTCTATCTTTAGTCCAGCCTTCATGTAAGACTTTATGAATCATTTCTTGTTTTAAATCAGGAGAATAGTAACGATTTTTTCCTTTTTTGACGAACTTTATTCCGTAACGATCAATCAATTTAATCATGTATCTAAGATTAGAATTGTTTATCCCAAATTTATTTGAAAGCTTCTCTAGCTATATCCTTATTTTCTAAGTTCATAGATCTGAACTTTATCATCATATGTTAATTTCATAATAAAAACACCCCAAAAGTTAGATTTTTCAGACTGTTTTTAAAATCTTTCTCAAGGACAAATATAAAATCGTCAACACTTTGAAAACTTCAAAAAAAGTATTTTCATCGCTCTAAACATCAAAAAAGAAAGGACGAAATTTGTCCTTTCTAGATATTACCTTTTCTTCAATCCACTACAGTTGACAGAGAGCCTATTTTTATGTTCACCAAAATAAAAAAAGAGGACTAAACCTCTCTTAATTAACTACTCCGCCAGTAGGACTCGAACCTACGACATCATGATTAACAGTCATGCGCTACTACCAACTGAGCTATGGCGGAATAAAGCTAAGCGACTTCCATATCTCACAGGGGGCAACCCCCAACTACTTCCGGCGTTCTAGGGCTTAACTTCTGTGTTCGGCATGGGTACAGGTGTATCTCCTAGGCTATCGTCACTTAACTCTGAGTAATAC